>CALVEX010000050.1 GCA_944326655.1 Candidatus Gastranaerophilales bacterium
TACACGGGAAATTGATGTTATTAATTCTATGTATGTTGTGAATATAGAGAACGGAAATAATCTTTTTGATAATAGAATATCTCTTAATATTATCAAAAAACTTGAAAAAATGGATGTAAAAGTTTATACATCTTTGAATGTATCACATGAAGAATCCTTGAATGCTATAGAGAGTCTGGATGAAATTCAGTATTGGGCAAACGAATTGGAATTAACCGGAACTGCTGCTCATTTTCTTAACAGCGGAAGAGTAGACGGGATTATTGCTCTTTCGGCATTCGGCTGCGGGCCAGATTCCCTGATGGTTGATGAAATTTCTTATCACTGTAAAGAAAAGGGAATGCCGCTAATTCATTTAACTATTGATGAACATACCGGGGAAGCAGGATTTATAACCCGTCTGGAAGCTTTTGTTGATATGCTTATGAGAAAGAAACGTGCTTTAATTTCTAAAAAATCTGCTCCGGTTGAAAAACCGGAAGATGCTGCTTTAGTGAGCGGAGAACAAATTCTTACAGGTGCAGTAAGATAAAATGGAAGATAAATTTTTTTATTATACCGGTGCAATTCACATACATACAAAATTTTCTGACGGTACCGGTGATATTAATGAGGTTTCAAAGGCTGCAAGAGCTGTCGGACTGGATTGGATTATTATCACGGATCATAATTCATTGGATATTGAGGAAGGCTTTTTCAACGGTGTTTGCGTGATCAGGGGAGAGGAGGTTTCTCCGTCGGATAATCACTATCTGGCTTTAGGGATTAAAGACTGTATCAGGCCTGATAATGACCCGCAGAAATTTATTGAAGAGGTAAGAAATCAGGGAGGATTTGGGTATGCCGCCCACCCGGGCGAGTCGGATTTAAGAAAAAATAAAGCAAGACCTATAAAATGGCTTGATAATTCAATTATACCTGACGGGGTTGAAATATGGAACTGGTTTTCTGATTGGGCTGACAACTATGATGAAACGAATATTTTTAAAATATTTTACTCTTATATTTTCAGACACAATCTTATTAAAGGCCCATGTACAGAGACTGTTAAATGGTGGGATGACTTAAATAAAAATTCCGGTAAAATTGTGCCTGCTATAGGCGGTGTTGATGCACATGCGCTTAAGGTGTCAAAATACATTCTGCCTGTAAAGATTTTTCCTTATAAATCTATGTTTAAAACGCTTGCAAACATTATTATTCTGAAAGAGAAGCTGCCAAAAGATTTTGAACAGCAGAAAAACATTATTTTAAATTCTTTAAAGAACGGAAATAATATCATTATTAACAGACATTTGAGAGATGAAATCCCTTTTATTTCTGTTGTTGATAATTATATTCTGGTAAGGCTTGCCGTTAATGCTCAAATCAGAATTATACTTGATGGTTTTTGTATTCATGAAGAATATTCAAAAAATTTGAAGTTTAAAACTCTAAAAAACGGTAAGTACAGAGTGGAAATATATTTGAAGAATAAACCATGGATTTATACAAATCCTGTTTTTGTTGATTTATAAAATAATTGCCCGGTTAAATTTTTAGTTATATACTTTATTTGTTATGAAAAATATTAGACAAACAAATATAAATATTCACAGAGACAGCTGGGTTGAGATTAATTTGGAAAATATCGCACATAATATGCGTTCAATAAGAGAAAATACCCCGAAAGGAATTAAACTGCTTGCAGTTGTAAAAGCTGATGCTTACGGGCATGGATCAGTTATGATAGCCCCGACGCTTCTGGCATCAGGTGCTGATATGCTTGGCGTAGCATCTATTGATGAAGGTGTTGATTTAAGACAGGCAAAAATAAATTGCGAAATTCTTGTTCTCGGTGCTGTTCCTGTATGGGCTGTTGAAAGCGCGGTTAAAGCGGATTTAACTATTGCAATTTTTTCAAAAGAACACTTAACAGCCTGCAAACAGGTTTACGAAAGAACAGGGAAAAAGCCGAAAGTTCATGTAAAACTTGATACAGGCATGAACAGAATTGGTGTCTCAATTGATGAGGCGGTTGAATTTATTAACGAGGTTCGCAAAGCTGATTATTTAGAATTCGGCGGTGTATTTACACATCTTGCTAATGCCGAAAACAGAGAAAAAACGCAAATTCAAATTGACAGGTGGAATAAGGTTATTTCTCAAATTGATACAACCGGTTTGCTTCTTCATATCTTAAATACCGCAGGTGCTATGTGTTATGAAGTGCCGAATTCTAATATGTACAGAGCCGGTATAGGAATTTACGGACTTTATCCTGATTTGCCGGAAGACGGCAAGATTCGCAGACCTGATTTAAAACCCGTTATGTCTTTGAAGGCCAGAATAGTTAATATTCATGAAGCTCATGACGGAGAAGGTATCAGTTACGGCCATACTTTTACGGTTCATGGAGATAGAAAAATTGCAACAGTGCCTCTGGGCTACGCTGACGGTGTTCCGCGTGGGCTTTCAAACAAAATTTCGGGCTTTTTAAACGGTAAAGATGTTCCGCAGGTGGGAAATATTACTATGGATCAGATGATGTTTGATATAACGGGTGTTGATGCAAGACCGGGTGATATTATAACATTGCTTGATGAAAAACATTCAATTGACGAGTGGGCAAAAATTCTCGGTACGATTAATTATGAATTAACCTGCCGTTTGAAGGTTAGATTGCCGAGAGTTTACACAAGATAATACCCTCCCCTTTGAGGGTGGGTGGAAATTTTTGATTTCCGGGAAGGGTAGAAATTATGAAATTTGATTTGGGTATAATAGGTGCAGGGCCGGCGGGTTACACAGCAGCATTTCAGGCAAGAGCAATGGGAATGTCAGTTGTACTTTTTGAAAAAGATAAAATCGGCGGTGTTTGCCTTAACAAGGGCTGTATTCCGACAAAAGCTATATTACGTTCGGCGGAACTTTATGAGGAGATGAAGTGTTCTGCTGATTTAGGAATAAATTATTCTGATAT
>CALVEX010000051.1 GCA_944326655.1 Candidatus Gastranaerophilales bacterium
CAGCGGGGAATTGTGTTCCGTTGATTGCAATTTTTTTTGAAAATGCGGGTAGTTTGTCTTTTAGCAGATATGACGCAAAAACCCCCATTGACCAGCTTATAAGAAAGTAATTTTCATATTGGGGAATTTGTATTAAATCAGGTTTGCTGTAATCAAAAAATATTAAGACATCATAATTGCCGCACTTGAGAAATTCAAATGGTTTGAAATCAAAACTCCAGCCGGCAAAAAATATTATGAGGCTTTTGTTATTTTGTTTGTTTAGCCAGTGATATTGCATTAAAAAGCTCGCTTTCGTTAATATCCGTCGTCAGAGAAATTCTTATTCTTGAAGTTCCTTCCGGTACAGTCGGCGGTCTTATCGGAAGTGTAAAGCAGCCGTTGGCATAAAGAATATCACACGTATTGAGTGTTTCTTTATTTCCGCCGATTATAATCGGTATAATATGACTTTGGCTTCCTGCTTTTTTGCCCAGTTTAAGCATATTCATTCGTTTTTCAAAGGTATAAGGAAGTTTATTTTCTATAATCCATTTTGAAAATGCAATATTAACAGGCGGTAAAGCAGTTGAAAAAATAAATGAACGTGCTTTGTTTGTCAAATATTCAATTAATGCCTTGTCTCCTGTAACAAAAGCTCCCATAGAGCCAATTGCTTTCCCGAATGTCCCGATAATTAAATCAATTTTATCCGTAAGCCCTAAAGTTTCACTAACACCAAGACCCTGTCTGCCGAATACTCCGAATGCATGTGCCTCGTCTAATATAAGCAGGCAGTCGTATTTTTCTTTAAGTTCAACGAGTTTTTCTATGTCTGTGATATCTCCGTCCATAGAAAAAACGCTTTCCGAAACTATTACTGCATTTTTAAAATTTTTTCTTTCGCGTATTAAGAGTTTTTCAAGTGCCTGCATATTATTATGCGGATATCTGAAAAATTTGCTTTCCGAAAGCCGCATTCCGTCAATAATACTTGCGTGATTTAGTTTATCGGAAAAAATAACATCCCCGCGTCCCGCAATACTGCTGTTTATCCCGACATTCGCGTGATACCCGCTGTTAAAAAGAAGAGTTTTTTCTTTGTTAAATAAATCAGATATAAGCTGTTCCAGTTCATTATAAACCGGCAGTGTGCCCGTCAACAGCCTTGCAGAAGCACTCCCGAATGAATATTCATTTCCGGCATAATTTAAAAATTCATCAGTAACGGATTTGTTATCAGCGAATCCGAGGTAATTATTTGATGACAAATTAATGAGTTTTTTATCATTAAAATAAATGTATTTTTCGTCTTTCCTGCTGAAATTTTTTATATCTCTTAAACGGGAATGCTGTTTCAAATTGTTTAAAGTTTCCTGATAATATTCAAGCATAGCTGTAATTTATAATAAAAGTTTAAAAAAGTCTATTTGGAATTTATATCGCAGTTTACACTAAACAACATCTTGTATGTCACCCTGAACTTGTTTCAGGGTCTAGAAATATAGAGATTCCGAAACAAGTTCGGAATGACATTATGACTGTATTTTGAAAACATTAAGAAGTGTAAACTGCGATATAAATTCCGTCTATTTATAGTTGATATAATGAGAAAGAAATGTTAAAATAATAATATGTATATGAAAAATGCCTTTACTTTGGCAGAAGTACTTATAACACTTGGGATAATAGGAGTTGTTGCGGCATTTACAATGCCGGTCTTGAATCAAAGGCTGTCTGATCAAAAAAATATATCTTCATTAAAAAAAGCATATTCAATTTTGTCTCAGGCCACCAATCTTGTAATCTCAGAACATGAAGGTCCCGAATATTGGGGGATGTCTGATGATACACAGGTTCCTGTTACAACAATATACGGATATTATGAAAAACATTTTAATATGATGAGAGAATGTGAAAATAAATCGGGCTGTTGGGCTTATCCTACAAAGTATCTTAATGGTTCCGTATATTGGCCTGCACATAATTCCAGCTGGTACCAGTATGCTTTCTCCTTGACAGACGGAATGAATGTATTAATGGATATTTATCCTGCAGATCAAATTGTCGGGAATTTTGGTATGGGTAATAATTATAACTATGACTGTGTTGTTTTTTGGGTTGATGTAAATGCAGATAAATTACCAAACCAAATCGGACGTGATATTTTCGCATTTATTGTAACTTATCGCGGATTGCAGCCGGCCGGACTTGATAATGTTTCGGATTGTAATTCCAATGGCAACGGCTGGATGTGTGCTTCAAAAATTATTCAGGACGGCTGGACTATAAAATATTTGGAATAATTATTAATTCTTAATCTTTCTTTATGAAATTGTTACATTTCTTTTTATTTCGGGTATATAAGTAATATATATGTATTGTTAAAATTTTCAAAAAAGACATGAGGCATGTTGGCTTATGAATTATGTATGTATTCGGAAAAAACATTCTGGGTTGACTCTCTCGGAAGCATTGTTTACAATAGCTATAATAGGAGTTATAGCTTCTTTAACCATTTTTGGGTTACTTGCCAAAATTAATGACACTAAAAATATAGCTGCATTGAAAAAGTTTTATTCCTCAATCAGCCAGGTTACAATGTATGTAATGATAGACAGAGCATCACCGAAATACTGGGGGTTGGATCAGTATTCACAAGATTCGTCTGCACTGGCTTTTTCATATTTTAAACCGTACTTCAGGGTTATCAGGGAATGTTCTAATACGGCCGGCTGCTGGCAGTACCCGACAAAATTCTTAAGCGGAAAAGTATATTTGCAGCGTGCGCAGATGTATCAATATATGTTCACCCTTGTAGACGGGATGAATGTACTTATAAATGTTTATCCGAAAGATATTATAAGCTCTGAATTTGGGGTAAATGTGGAAAAAGATTCTGTTGTGTTTATTATTGACGTAAACGGTAACTCTTATCCAAATCAGCTCGGACGTGATATCTTTGCTTTTGTTCTCGATGGTAAAGATATTGTTGCGGCCGGTAATGATAACACCTATAACTGTAATAAAGCTGCATCAGGTTTAACATGTGCTGCAAGAGTTATCAATGATGGTTGGAAAATAACTTATTACTAATAAAAATCGATTTCAGCTCCTTTCATCTTTCATACAAAAGACCGGTGGGGGCCGGTCTTTTCTTTTTAT
>CALVEX010000052.1 GCA_944326655.1 Candidatus Gastranaerophilales bacterium
TAAGTTATATTTTTATAATAAGATATTGAATTCTGATTAGCTCAGAGTTGTTTTAAATAGTATTTATACGGACTTTAATAAATTTAAATCTTATATCTTAACTACCTTCTATTCAATACACTTATAACAACCTGCTTAATAACTTCCATTTCAGCGGGATTGCTTTCTGCTATCAAAAGTGTCAGTGCAAACAGTGTTGCATTATCAATTATCGGAACCCCGTCATTGTAAAGTATTCCGTTCTTATTCATAAAGTAAAGAAAGCAGCTTGCACCTATACGTTTGTTACCGTCCGTAAAACTATGATTCTTAACTATCAAATACAAAAGCATTGCAGCTTTTTCTTCCAGTGTCGGATAAAGTTCCACACCGTCAAAGGTTTGGTAAATCTGATTAACCGAACTTTCAAAACTTTCATCCTTTGGCACCGCAAAAACATCACTTTCAAAATCCGATTTCATTTCTTTTATAACTTTGATAAATTCTTCTTTGGAAATTCTGACTGCTTCTTTTGAGGTATTTCCCTTAGTATCAAGTTCTTTATGGTCAAAATCGTCGAGCAAATTTAAACCACGTGCAAAATTTTCAAGGATTTTTGCAACAGACTGTGCCTGTTCGACTGTTTCAACCTGATTTGTAAGGCTCCTTGTTAAAAGACTGATTGTGTTCTGTAAAGTCTTTAACTTTTCCTGTTGAGTGGATAGAAGATGCTTATTTACAGAATATCCATTAATTAAGTATTCTTTTAGAATTTTATTAGCCCAGATACGAAATTGAGTTGCTGTTTTAGATTTTACGCGATATCCAACAGAAAGTATTAAATCCAGATTATAATACTCCAATGCTCTGGAAACAGTTCTGCTGCCTTCTTGCCGAACTGTTCGGAATTTCCGAACAGTTGAAGTTTTATCAAGTTCTTCTTCTTCATAGATATGCTTAATATGTTCACTGATATTGGCTTTACTTGAGTCAAACAGCTTAACAATCATATCCTGCGTAAGCCAGACGGTTTCATCCTGCATTTTCACATCAATCTGTGTCTGACCGTCAGCAGTTTGATAAATTACTATTTGATTGTCTGAATTTTTCTGAATATTCATGGTTTAATTATATGACATAAGAATTAGGTTGGCAAAATGTAAATCCTAAATTTTCTTGTGTAATATTTGTGTAGTTTTGTGTAATTTTAAGCAATTTTATTGATTTTTATTAATTTTAAAAATAGGCTAAAACGCAAGAATAATAAGAAAAAATCAAAATTAATAAAATTACCAGGCGTCCCTCCGAAGGAAAAGGTCGTGCGTTCGAATCGCATCAGGCACAAAAAAGGTCGATATCCTTGTGATATTGACCTTTTTTGATGTATTGACAGCGTATTAGAATGCCATTAGCGTTCGAGCGGAATTTTTCAGTTAGATGTAGCACGTATAAATGTAAACCGGTTAAATAAAACAAAGAGAATAATATCAGTAGTAAAATATTACTACAAATTAATTATATCATTATGGATCTTGTAAAGAAGTTGTAAATGTTTTTCATCAGAATATTTCAACATTTTCTTAAATTCTTCTTTTATGTAATTTGCATCTTTTAAAGCATCAAAATTAAAAAATTCCTTTATTTCCACATTCAATGCTAAAGCTATTCTGTCTAATGTTTCTATAGAAGGATATGAACCTGCTATTTCAAGTTTAGAAATATGTTTTGTATCGCGTCCTATTAACTCTGCTAGTTTTTCTTGAGTTAAACCACGGCTTTTTCTCAATTGTTTTAATCTTATCGCCAATAACTCTTTTGTAGTTTTCATAACAATACCTTTAGTAATAATAAAAAGGATTTGACAAAGATAAAACATCATGAAATAATTACTTTTAATTAAAAAAGTATCATTATAATTATATATTACTTAGAAATACTCATTAAAAGAAGACTATTAAAGAGGAAAGAATGAAAAAGATATGTGTTATAATCCCAGTTTTTAATGCTTTAAAGGAAGTAAGAGCATGCATTAAAAGTATTATTAAAAATTTTGATTTTAATAACGGTGAAGTAATAATTGCAGATGACTGTTCAAATCAGGAAACTGAAAAATTTTTAAAGAAAATATCATTAAAATATCCTCATAAATTAAATCTATATAGAAATGGTAGAAATCTTGGCTACATAAAAAACTGTAATAATGCCGTAACAAAAACTAATGCAGAAATAATTGTTCTTTTAAATAGTGATTGTGAAATCCCGGAACATTTTGCAGATAAAATATTAAAATGCTTTGACTCCGATACGGATATTATAACAGCTTCTCCAATTGCTTCAAACAGCGCAAACTATTTTATACCTCAAATTCTACCCTTAAAATTAATGAATATTATTCTATCATCGCAAAAAACAATTTACCCCGAAGTAAATAATTCCGAAGGTTTTTGCTTTTGTATCAGAAAAAATTTCATTGATAAATATGGTCTGTTTGATGAAATTTACAACAATGGATATTATGAAGAGGTTGATTTTTGTTATAAAGTAAGACAGAAACGAAAAAAATGTGTACTTATTGATGATTTATATGTAAAACATAAAAGAAACCGCAGTTTCGGGGGAAAGAGAGAAAAATTATTAATTAAAAACCGGGAAATTTTCAATGAAAAATGGGGAGAAAACTATATACAACCGCAAAGCGGCTTTAAAGATATTATTAATGAAAAGTTTGGAAGATTTAGCTTTATCCCGTTAGGTGCAATAAAAATACATAACATCCTGACTAAGCCAAACCGTCTTCAAACATTAAAAAACATATTCGTTAAAACAAAAAAACATAATATAAATACAAAAGTAATTTATACCTGTATCTCAGGTCTCTGCGATTTTATGCCTATTATTCAAACTTATTATGCAAAGGACTGGCGCTATATTTGTTTTACAAATAACAAAAAACTGCTTATGCTAAAACAATTAGGGATGTGGGAAATAAGAAAAATGCAATTCAGCAAACTTGATGACACAAGAAATGCTAGATGGCATAAATTACATCCTGATATTCTTTTCCCTGAGTGTACAGAAAGTTTATGGATTGATGCAAATTTAGATATTTTAACTGATAAAATTTTCAAAACAATTAATAACAAAAAAGCCGATATCTTGATACCGAAACATAATTTGAGACATTGCATTTTTGATGAAATTATTGCAGTAAAAAATACAGGAAAAGAAGATGACGAGACGTTAAAGAGAACAAAAAATTTTTTAATTAGAAATAATATGCCTGTAAATTATGGGTTAAATGAAACAAATATAATATACAGAAAACACCATGTACAAGAGATAAAAAAAATTATGAATGAATGGTGGAATTTAATTGAACATTATTCAAAACGGGATCAACTATCATTATCATACATTTTATGGAAAAATAATATACACGTAAAGGACTTAAGTATCAATAATACACGCACTGATATTGAAAATTTTAAAATATATACACACAATTTACCGGACAGTCTGGGAGGTAAAGTATTAAAACTATTATTTTACTGATATTATTGAATTGAATATAATACCTACCCCAAAAAATATCACTAACTAGTTATTTTTTCTAAACCCGCAGCTATCGCTAACAATAAATCTTCCCGTTTGTGAAATTTTATTTTCTAGCTCAAGTCCCGTTATACTAACCTTATTCGGATAAATTTCATACATTTTTTTGTGAAATTCATCTGTTAAATTTGGCATAATAACATTTGCACCGCTTTGTAAAGCAAACATTCTGCCATCCTCCCTTAAAGACTCCATAGCAGTTGTTGCAGGAATATTTATATCCGGCAGAATAACTCTGGTTAGAGCCATTACTTTTACAGCCAGCTCAAAATTTCCTACAGGTTGAGTTTTCAAAGGTGTTTGAGGATGCGGTATAAAAGGTCCTATCCCTACCATATCAGCATTTAGTTCTTTAAAAAATAAAATATCATCAGCAAGCGATTCAACAGACTGCTCGGGGAGCCCGACAAGGCAGCCGGTACCTGTTTCATAACCAAGCCTTTTTAAATCATACAAACATCGCCTACGATTTGCAAAATCAGCGTAAGGATGCATTTTTTTATAAAGATTTTCATCGGTTGTTTCTATACGCAACAAAAACCTGTCCGCACCGGCTTCTTTGTATGCTTTATATTCCTCAAAATTTTTCTCGCCGATGCTTAAAGTTATTGCAACACCAAGCGATTTTATTTCACTGACAATATCACAGAGTAAATCTGTTGTATAAAAATCATCCTCTCCGGATTGAAGTACAATCGTTTTGTATCCGTCTTTTGCCCCTTTTTTTGCAAGCGTAAGAATTTCATTTTTTGATAACCTGTATCTCTTAACCGACCTATTAGCGGATTGAAGCCCGCAATAAAGACAATTTCTTTTGCAAATATTTGAAAATTCTATTAATCCGCGAAGATGAATACCATCCCCGACATATTCACGTCTTACTTCATCAGCAGTTTTAAAAATTGACTTATCATTTGATTTCAAAATCTCAATTATTTCTTTTTTTGATAGTTCCATAAAAAAATTATATCACATGGTATAATCAAATTATAAGAAGGAGAGGAAATATGAAAAAGTGTAAAATTACTGTATTAAAGAAAACATTCGAAGAAGAACTCGCAAAAGAATATGGTGTCCCGAATTTAGGCCCATGCCCTATGTTAAAAGAAGGACAAGTATTTTACGCCGATTACGCAAAGCCGGATGGCTTCTGCGATGAGGCCTGGAAAGCAATTTATCAGTATGTTTTTGCACTTTCGCACGGTGCTTCTGGGGAAACATTTTATTTTAACGATTGGATAAGAACTCCGGGTGTTGCGATATGCAGCTGCAACGACGGATTACGTCCAGTTATATTAAAAATTGAAGCAACTGATGAAAATTCGGAAATAAATTATACACCTGTATAAAAAATAACAGGTCTCTCAGGTGAAAAACCCGTTATTTTTATAATCTTTACTGCAAATTTATGCAGCTTTACCGGCAGCAAAAGCATTACGTGCATCAGCACTTGCTATCATTGCAAAATCATCAAGATTATAACCTAAATCTTCAAGATGTTTAAGCAATGCACCTCCGATAATTTTGCCGTCCTTATCCCTGATCAGCCAACTTGCATCACCGTCAATTCCGGCTCTTACCATGGCTCTGTATTTTGGTTTGTCGAAGAATGTATCAACAGCACGATAAATAGCCTCTTTAAAATCATACGCCATTGTACCGAGATAATCATATCCCGATTGACCGACCTCGGGCACAGTACGTTTTGTAAGGAAACCGTTAACACCATCCTGAATGCTGTCAACATGCCCGCCGACACGGGTTGCGACAACAGGAGTTCCTTTATAAAGGGATTCCCATTTAGATCCGTCCGGTTCAAAGTGGCTTGGGAATAATGTTATATCAGTTCCTCCATGGAAAATATTGTTAGGCGTATAACCTACCATATAAGGAACTGTAGCAGCCTCCTGTCCCATTTCTTGTTTGAAAGCACGCATTAGTCTTTCCCACTTACCGCCTTCACCGTCGGCACCTCCGACAACAAATATAGGTTTCGGTTTATCAGGATATTTGTCAGGCCATTCTCTTAAGACCTGTTTCATAGATTCTGCAAGAATATCAATTCCTTTCTGTCCTACAAATCTTGTACCGCAGTTGAATACAATCTGATTGTCCAAATCATCCATATTGATATTTGACAAATCAGTAACTCCATCAGGTGCAATGTTAAATAATTTGCCTTTTGAGTTGTTATACTCAGACATAGCCCGCATATATTCAAGGAACTGGCGTTTATTATGAAGTCTGTTCTGCATAATTGTGTCAATATCATCTAAATGGGTTTCAGGTTTGAATGTACGTAATTTTGTATAGCCCTGTTCATCCATTTTAGCAAGGAATTCATTAAGTTTTGGAATATCCAGATCTCGCAGTGCTTTTAATAAATTTTCCATATTATCATATCTAAAATCTATAGTCTTTGACCTGTCATTTGAGTCGGTGAATATCCCTTTGATTAATTTTCTTTGGGTATCTGTCACATCAAGGGAATCAATACCGTCTTTAATAATCATAAATTTATCTTTGTTTAAATTGTTATTAAACGCCAATAAATTTTTGGCACTGATTTCATTAACCGTTCTATCCCAGCCGTTGCTTTGTCCGACCATTGTGCCGGCCTTATCACGAACCTGCATTATATGCATAAGAGCATGGCCTCTGTTTGGATCTGTTGCGCACTCTTTTGCATAAGTCGGAGAAACCGGTTTTAATTTATTTGCAAGACAAGCAGAAATATTTTCAAGATTAATTACACCGTCTGTTGTATGAATATTTTTAAGCCCGTCCGGTTTCAAGCCGGAGAAAGCATTTGTATAAATATTATAGGCATGTTTACCATATAAAGT
>CALVEX010000053.1 GCA_944326655.1 Candidatus Gastranaerophilales bacterium
AACAAAAAAAAAAAAAAAAAAATCCACGCCAAGCCATGTTACATTTGAAAATCTTTCAGACGAAAAAATTTGGTACTATATAGATAATTACAGACCCTTTGATAAAGCGGGTTCATACGGCATACAAGAAATGCCCGACGGATATATAAAATCCTACACCGGTGACCTTGAAAATATTATCGGCCTAAGTTCAAAGGCTCTGCTAGAACTGTTATAGATTAGCCCCGCAGCATTTTTTAAACTTTTTGCCGCTCCCGCACGGACACGGGTCATTTCTGCCCACCTTACTTAAGTCTATACCTTCTAAATCAGGCTTTTCTATGTCCTCTTCAATAATACCGAGAGTCTTTGAAAACGCTTTTGACTTATAAAGAACCGTTGTCGAGGAGAATATTTTATTTTCCAGATAGCGCGATTTATAAGTTTCCAACAGTTCATCAAACGAGTAATTAGTTCCGATAAGCTTGTTGACAACATCCATGAAATTTTCATGTTTGTCGGCAACTCTTTTTATAATATTCGCTGAAAATTTATCATTATTTAGGAAAAATTCCACACACTCTTTTGAGTTTTCAACATTATCAGGGTTTTCAATAATTTTATTGAAAGTCTCAAAAAACGGAACAGCATAAAGCCCGAGCTCCTTATCGAAAATTATTCCGACATCATAAGTTTCCTTATGCGAAGAAAAACCTCCGAGGGAGTTTTCAAGGAAATTTTCGTAAGAATTATTAAACTCTGAAACATTAAAAAAGCGGTAAGACTCCAATGATTGAATTTTATCCTGAATATCAATTTTTTCGCCGCCCTCCGTAAAATCATTGAATGCTCCGATTAAATCATCGGCGAATTTGTTTGTTGTTACAATTTCATCAGTCCCGAAAAAGTCAATAAATTTTTCATATATTTCTTTGATTTCTTTTTCTATTTCTTTTTGTTTCTGAGGATTATCCAGATAAACAAGTTCGGGATTCTGGATAATCTTTGCAACGGAATATCTCAGGGCATCATCTCTTCTTGTTGCAGGAAGTACTCCTGAAATTTCAAGAAGATAATATGAGTCTTCAAACTTAAAGATACGTGCAACAACATATTGTCCGGCGCCCATTCCGCGGAATGTTGTCATTTTTACAAGCGAAATAACATTGTATATTTTCTCATTAATTATATTGTTCAATTCAAAACCGTTTTGCAAAACTCTTTTAATCTCAAAAATTGAAGATATCGACTTCATTAGAGCTTTAACAATTTTTTTAACCGATGCCGGAGCTTTTTTGTTATTTTCCAAATAAAGCTGTAATATACTTTTGTTTTGCAAATTTCGTTCAAATATATAAGTAAAACATGCTGACTGCAAGTTCATATTATTATGCCCGATAGTTTTTAGATATTCTTCAAAATCAGGTTTTACATTTTCATCATTTTGGATAAATTCAGCAAGTTCTTTTATAACATCATTAATCTCTTTTAAGTCTTCTAAAATTAGCATTAATTTCTCCCTCTTTAACGTCCAGAATATATTAACATAACCATAAACTCAATACCATAACAGGTTAATATTATTTACGGTCTGTGCACAAGAGTTGTTTCAGTATTAAATTCACACTCGGGGCACATTCTGTTTGAATATAGGCTGTCTATCTTTGCTCCTGAAACATCTCCTAAAGCCTTTTTAGCGACTCCTCTGTTATAATATGCTTTTGCAGGAGAGAAAAAGACTTTTGTATTATTTTCATAATCCGTCAATATAGAATTATAAATATTCAAAGCAGCGGCATAATCCTCATTTTTCAAAAGATAAGTTGCTTTTTCATATCTGAGCAAATATTTTACCGGTTCCTCTTTTTCAGAACTTATAGCATTATCAAACTCTTTTAACATTTCATCTTTAGCCAGATAATATGTTTTAACGCCTAAAATATCATCCGCAAAAGTATCAGATAAGCTGTATTTATTAGCAAGTTCATAATCTTTTACAGCACTGCTGTATTGTTTCAAATTAAATTTTGCAAAAGCTCTGTTAGCATAAACTTCCGGAGAAACAGGCACAAAGGTAAGATAAGCATTTGACAAACTCAAAGCGGCCTTATAGTTTTTATTTAAATTAAGTTTTTCAACAACTACCGGAATAAAAGCATACAAACAAAATATTACGATAAGAATACCCAATATATAAACGCTCTTTCTCGGTGTTTTTTGATAATCAAGAAATGCCTTTTCATTAATATTACTTAACTGAGGGCTAAATTTAGTTTTCTGGAAAGTCCCGACATAGCGTGTCAAATAATTTTCATACAAATAATTTACTGTCAAATATGTAAGATAAAGAGCGACCAGCGGGATTAAACAAAGCAGAAGAACGGAAACTATAAACGGCAGTTTCATGAATTCCGTAAAATACGGAAAAATAACAAGATATATATATAAAAGAATTTCAACAGCAACGCATGCATTCATAACAGTCGTAAATTTACGGTAATTGCGATTAATTTCATTTAATTTTTCATCGGGAAGAATAACAGAATATCTGTACCCGAAGCTTCGCATGATACCGGCTAAAACAGTGTTATTTCTTTCATTGTAATACGTACAATACTGTGAATTTAAAAATATTTTTTTTCTATAATCATTAATATCCATAGAAATAATATTAACACTTTTGAGAAAAAATTGCAATTAAACTTGCAAAAAATATTTAGGTGGTATAATAGAAAAGTACCGTATGTTTTCGGTCGACGAACATTGATATACTAATCGGGACATGACACTCTTTCAGGCAATGGATTGAGCATTGTTTGCGAGAGGGACTTGGAAACTAACAAGCGTCATTGTCCGGATAAAATCCTTAAAATCGGGACGTGGCAAGGACTCCGCTTTTTCGATTGATAATCGAAAAAGAAGGAGGGACTTAGGTAGCGTACGCTACCAAGCTGCCGGGCTCCAAAATTGAAAATTGAATATCGGGACGTGGCGCAGCTTGGTAGCGTGCTACCTTGGGGTGGTAGAGGTCGCAGGTTCAAATCCTGTCGTTCCGATTTTTAAAATAAAAATAAGTTACAGTACATTTAAAATCTGAATAACAATTTTAAATATTTCGGGATGTAGCACTCTGCCGAGCAAACGATTAAGTATCGTTTGCGAGAGGGAATGGTAGCGCTTTGCTATTCGGCTATGTCTCTATTAAAATATTAACAGTACATTTAAAATCAAAAATAGCAATTTTAAATATTTCGGGATGTAGCACTCTGCCGAGCAAACGATTAAGTATCGTTTGCGAGAGGGAATGGTAGCGCTTTGCTATTCGGCTATGTCTTTGTTAAAATATTAACAGTACATTTAAAATCAAGAATAGCAATTTTAAATACTTCGGGATGTAGCGCAGTCTGGTAGCGCACCGTGTTCGGGTCGCGGGGGTCGCAAGTTCGAATCTTGTCATCCCGATTTTTTATTGAATAATTCTGCTTCCTATTCTTCTTACTGATGAAAAATTTATCAACATATTTTTTACTTTCAAAAAAGGAGGTAAAAAATGTTTGAAGATAATGAAATCGAAGAAATTGTTGATGTTGAAGTCTGTGAAGTATGCACGCCTAAAATTCCTAAAAAAATTCTTATGATTGTGACAAGTGCCGACCATTTTGACGAACATCACAAAACAGGTGTCTGGTTTGAAGAATTTGCTTTGCCGTATAAAGCTTTTGTAAAAGAGGGTTACTCTATAACAACAGCCTCACCAAAAGGCGGAGCAGCACCTATTGATCCCAGAAGTGAAAATTTGTATGAAGATATAGAATGGCATGACGCCAAAAAAGCTCTTAATGATACAGAACCAATTAACTCAATTGACTTTACACAATTTGATGCCCTTGTCTTACCCGGAGGACATGGGCCTATTTTAGATCTTTATAAAGACGAAAATTTGGGAAAAATTATAAATGACTTTAACAAAAGAAACAAACTTATTGCTGCAATCTGTCACGGGCCGGCAGGACTTTTATCCGCAAAACAAGACGGCATACCTTTTGTAAACGGGAAAAGACTTACCTGCTTTACAAATGAAGAGGAAGCAGAAGCAAAAATGAATAACCTTGTACCGTTTTTGCTTGAAGATGAACTTAAAGATGCCGGAGCAATTTTTGTAAAAGTTTCTCCCGGGATGGTAAACATTGTCGAGGATGATAACTTAATCACCGGGCAAAATTACCAATCTAGCAAATCATTTGCCGATACCATAATAAATTATTTGAAACGTGAATAATGAAAAAATATTACCCAAAATTAATCCCTCCAAAATCAGGAGGGATTAATTTATTTATAAGTTTCTCCCTCAATTCTATGATTTTTATATAAAAAGGTTTGATATTTTTACTAAAAAGTTGTATAATTGATGGGTAGCGATTATAAAAAGAGGTTATTATATGAAATTACACATGCAGATACTTATTGCATTAGGGCTTGGAATTAAAAGAAACTGGCATATTTTTTTCGGAATTATTTTAGGTATTATAGTCGGAATATTTTTACACAGTCATGAATTCCCACTGGTTTCAACGTTATTAACATTT
Source organism: Candidatus Gastranaerophilales bacterium (assembly GCA_944326655.1). Lineage (GTDB taxonomy): Bacteria > Cyanobacteriota > Vampirovibrionia > Gastranaerophilales > Gastranaerophilaceae > Stercorousia. The sequence goes on from CALVEX010000053.1 coordinate 4,566, forward strand.
ATTGGTCAGGTATTTATAAGATTGATACAAATGGTTGTAATACCTCTTGTTGTATCGGCTATAATTATAGGAATAACAAGTGTCGGCGATAACAGGCAACTCGGGAAATTCGGAACAAAAATGATAGCTTACTACGGAATTATAACAACTGCAGCAGTTGTTATAGGAGCTGTATTAGCACTTATTTTCAAACCCGGAGTCGGTGCTGCGCACTATATTGCCGCAAATACTGCAAGTGAGGTTCAGGCATCTGTAGCAACAGCGGTTCAGCAGCAGCAGGGAAATATACTAAATATATTTCTCGGTTTTGTGCCAAATAATCCTATCCATTCGCTTGCCTCAGGTGATATGGTTCCGATTATTGTGTTTATGGTAATATTTGCAGTTGCGCTGGCAAAAGTAGGAGATGTAAACAGACCGATTGTTTCATTCTTTGAATCTGTTTTTGCCGCAACAATGAAAATAACTGACTGGATAATGTTCTTTGCAGCACCTGGTGTATTCGCTCTTACCGCAAGTGCTGTTTCAAGTTTCGGGATAGATATTTTTGCAAGTATTTCCAAATACCTTATGGTATTATTTATAGGTTTTATGCTTCAGCTTTGCGTTGTCTATCCGCTGTTTTTGAAATTCTTCTCAAAAGTAAATATTGTAATGCTTTATTCTGCAGTAGCAGAAGCCTTAATGGTAGCCTTCGGAACAGCAAGTTCATCAGCTACATTACCTTTAACAGTTGCATGCTGCGAAAAACGCGGAATTTCACATAAAATTTCAAGTTTTGTACTTCCTCTCGGTGCTACATTGAATATGGACGGAACAGCTTTATTACAGACAGTTGCTGTTATATTTTTAGCACAGGCATACGGTGTTGCATTAACTCCGTTTTTAATTATCGAAATCTGTCTGCTTGCTATGATAGCATCTTCAACCTGTGCAGGAATCCCCGGAGCAGGATTGATTACTATTGCACTTATATTGAACGGAATGGGCCTAAGCCCTGAACAGCTTGTTGCAGGATTTGCATTCCTGTTTACAATTGAAAGAGTAACAGATATGATGAGAACCCTTGTTAATGTTGCCTCGGATGCTGTTGTAGTTGCGGCAATTGCTGACAACGAAAACGAAATCAATTACGATTTGCTGAATAATCCGGCAGCTTATGAAGATATTGCTTAAGGAGCGTAGCCGCTCCACCCGCCACTTGGGCTTTATAAAAATTTACTAATCATAAAAATTTCTCTTATTCATAATAAGAGAAATTTTTTAATACAAACTTTTTGCAAAATTATAGCTTTTTTGCTAGGGTTTTGTTATGAATAGAACGGACGAACTTGCATCAACACATTTAGGCAAAAAATCTGAAGGGAGCGATAATTACAATCCGTCGCTTCTCGTTGCAATCCCAAGATGTGAAAACAGAAAACAATACAATATTGATGAAAATAACCTTCCGTTTAAAGGTTTTGATATCTGGCACGCGTATGAATTCTCAGCGCTTACTCAAAACGGTCTGCCCGTCACAAGGCTTTTAAAACTTAAATACAGCTGCAGCAGCAAGTTCCTTGTTGAATCAAAATCTTTAAAACTATATTTGAACTCCTACAATATGACGCGGTTTGGAGCTTCTATTTCCGAATGCCTTGAAATATGCAAAAACAAAATCGAAAAAGATTTAAGCGAAAAACTTGAGACTGACGTAAATGCAAATTTTATTGAAAACAACACCGAACGGATAAAAATCTTTAGTAATTTTAGAAATATAATGGATTTTGTTGATGAAAAGACTTTGAGTGTCGAAAAATTCAAAGAAGCTCCGGAATTATTATCAACAGAAAATTCCCGAAATGCCAAAAGTTATTACCTCATGTTTGATTCTCTGCGCTCAAACTGCAGGGTTACGCATCAGCCTGATTTCGGGGATTTATTCCTGTACTACAAATCAAAAAAACATATTCCCGAAGACCGTCTGGTAAAATACTTAAGCTCTTTCCGCTCGGAATTTCATTTCCATGAAGAATGCTGTGAAATGATTTACAAACGTATTTTTGATCTGCTGAATAGCGGGGATGAACTTTGCGTATGTGCACTCTACACCCGAAGAGGCGGAATTGATATTTGTCCGGTGCGCATGAGCGAAAATTGTTTTATGGAAGATGTTTTAAAACTTACTGATATCAAAGAATTTGCAAGAGGAAGTATAAAGCAGTAATGAATAACAAAAAATTCGGAAATGCCGGAGAAGATCTTGCATGCCGGTATTTAGAAAAAAACGGATATGAAATTTTAGAAAGGAACAAACACTATTCAAGGTATTGTGAAATTGATATTATTACAAAATATAAAAACACAACAGTGTTTGTAGAAGTTAAAACCCGAAAAACAGACAATTTCGGAGCGCCTTTTGAAGCAATTACAAGAACAAAATTTGAAAACCTGAAAAAAGGTGTTCAATTTTATTTGGCAGAAAACAAAATTAAAGATTACAGGATAGATGTAATAGGAATTACATTAAAACCAGAAATCAAAATTGAACACATGAAGAATGTGTATTTATAACATAAATATGTTATTGGAAGTCGATAAGACGATAGGACGTTAAGACGATAAGTTCTTTATGGTGCGCGAAGCGCACGTAAAATAAAAAAAATAATTCGGCATTTAACGAAGTGAACAATCAATGTTTGCGAAACAACAACAAGCCGGCTATTGTCTGAGCGGAAACTTATAAGATTCTGAAACAAGTTCAGGGTGACGAACGAGCGAGTTTAGCCGGCTTAAGTTGAGCAATTACAATTGGTTAGTGAACGTAATGACTGCCGGGAGCTTCTTTGCGGTACTTTCTTGTCGGTACAAGAAAGTACCAACAAGGTATCTTTAGTAGATTTTTTCACTTCCAATAACATATTTTATGTTATAAAATATGCCCGTTTTCTATTTTGTAAATCTTAACGTCTTTCAAAAATTCTTCTTCAAAAAGTATTGTATCGACAGAGGTTATTATTGTCTGGGTATTTGAATTTATAGATTTTAAAAGGTAATTCTGGCGAATATCATCAAGCTCTGCCAGTACATCATCAAGAAGCAATACCGGCTCATCACCTGTTTTTGCTGTAATAATATCAAGTTCAGAAAGCTTCAATGCAAGAACAATTGTTCTTTGCTGTCCTTGAGAGGCAAATTTTACTGCTTCATTCCCGTTTATATAAAAAATCACATCATCCCTGTGAGGGCCGACACACGATTGACCGCGCCGCAACTCTTCTCCGCGGCGCTCTGCTAAAGAATATTTAAAAGCATTTGCAATATCTCCAAGTTCATATTCACCATCTAAAAATTGGCAGTCATAGTCTATTTTCAACTCTTCCGTTTCACTGATAATCCTATGTTTTTCATGTGCAATACGTTCTATCTCTTTTAAGAATTTTTTCCGCAGAAAAATAATGTTGCTGCCGGCTATAACAAGCTGTTCGTTATAAACATCAAGCAGAGTATCGTTACAATTTCCCGTTTTCAGGTAGTCTTTAAGCAGGTTGTTTTTCTGAATACGAATTTTGTCATATTTTGAAAGCCTGTCGTCATAAGCCGGATAAATTTGTGAAATAGCCCTGTCAAGCCAATCACGTCTGTCAGAAGGATTCCCTCTTAACAAAAGCAAATCGGCCGTCGAAAAAAGAACTGTTTTCAATACAGATTTAAAATTCTTTGGAATTGTTTTAACTTTATTGAGCTTTAGTTCCCGCTTTTTTTCTTTTGAATACGAGTAATCAAGTTCAATATCTGTATTTGATTTTAAAAGATTAGCATTAATTTCCGTAAAATCCGCATCAAAATTTATAAGTTCAATATTGTTAGAAGTTCTCTGACTTTTAAGGGCAGAAAGTACATAAATACTTTCCAGAATATTTGTTTTACCCTGGGCATTTTTTCCGATAATAAGAATTTTGTCAGAGTTTAAGTTCAGTACTAAATCCTTGCAGTTACGATAATTAGTCAGCTTTATATCCCTTAATTTCATAAAAAAAATTATACCCCAAATATATGATTTCTTAATTAAATATAGACTATTGTAAAAATTTTTTATATAATAAAAACTATCAATATCTAATAAAGGGAAGTACTATGTTACCTATTATCTCAGAAGAGAACGCAGCTGAAGCTTTTAGTGAAATATTTAAAGATATGCCGTCTTGGCGTAAAAAAATGATTCACTATATAAAGGATGAAAATCCGGAAATCAATACTGCCATAATTGAAGCTTCCAATAAAACAGATTTGGATCCAAAAGCAGTTGCTCTCGGGGCTTATATGACATATACTTTGATTGAATTAGCTATGAAAGACAATGATGCATTAATGAACTTCCAGGAAGGATAAAAAATATGTTAATTGAAGAACTTTTAGAAAAACTTGTTGCCGACGGCGGTTCCGACTTACATATTTCAAGCGGTTTGCCCCCGGTTGCACGTATAGACGGTAATCTTACGCGATATGATTACCCTGCCTTAAGTCCTGATGATGTTGAAACTTTATTATTCCCAATGCTTTCAAATGAGCAGAGACGTACATTGGAACAGACCTGGGAACTTGACTTTTCCTATGGTATTGAAGGTTTAAGCCGTTTCAGGGTTAACTTTTACAAAGACAAAGGCAACTACGCTGCAGCTTTCAGAACGATTACATCTGTAGTCCCGTCTTTTGACACACTGGGGCTTCCTGAAGTAGTCAGAAAAATGTCTGATAAACCACGCGGTCTTATTCTTGTAACAGGTCCTACAGGTTCCGGTAAATCAACAACACTGGCGGCAATGATTGACTATATAAACACAAACAGGGCTGAACATATTTTGACAATTGAAGACCCTATAGAATTTGTGCATACCTCAAAACAAAGTATAATTCACCAGCGCGAATTGGGTATG
>CALVEX010000054.1 GCA_944326655.1 Candidatus Gastranaerophilales bacterium
CGGGGTTTCAATCAATAACAGTTAATCCTCTGAGCGAATATGATTATTTAACAAAAAAACAAATATTTGATATAAGGAAAGAACATGTAAAAAATTCCCTTTTCGCAAAAGAAAATTATGAGCCTGATAACTCTGTTTTCGGCTCTATAGCGGATAATAAACCATGGTGGGGAACAGTTACCTGCAACCAATTAAACTATAAGGGCGATTACCACGAAAAAATTGAAGGCCCATCAAAAGTCAGCGCACAAATTAACAACCCCGATTCACTTGTGGGGCTAAGCCTTCCGTTTTTGCCATGGAAAGAGGATTACAATCAGGAATTCTGTACCGGAAAATACGGCAGATTTCTACCAATGTCAATTCAATACGATAAAAAAGATAATTTGATAGTTGCTAAGTACAAACTTACAAAAAAATTTCTTAAATTTCGCGCAAGCGTAAACGGGAAAATGACCAGATATCCGATTCAATTATCAGGCCTGAACGCCAGAGATTTTGGTTATGACTACGTTTATATATATGATTTGAAAAATATAAGTATGTTTTCTGAACATAATAACATTACAGAGGATGTAAAAAGGTTCACGGACTACATTCATCTTGGAGGAAGCTGTCAGTATAAAGACGGGTGCAACAATATTTCTCCGATGCAATATGACAAAATATTTACCGTTGACGAACTGCCGGCAGAAATTAATCTGAAACTCTGGAAGAATCGTCCAACAAATCAATATATGAAAGCTGATATTTATTACAGGATAATTTTTGACGAATAAAAAAACGCCCGTCTTTTTTAGACGGGCGTTTCCTATAGTTGTGATTAGTCAAAAACGTAATCGATAATAGCGGCTTCTCTTGCGCGTTTAATAGCTTTAGCCACCATTCTCTGATGTTTTGCGCAGTTGCCTGTGATTCTGCGTGGAATAATTTTTCCAGCTTCAGTCAAGAATCTTCTCAACTTTGCAGCATCTTTGTAATCGATAGCTTCAACTTTGTCTCCGCAAAGACCGCAGTTTTTACGTTTTTTCTTTTCATCGTTGTTTTGTCTTGCCATTTTTTTTATTTAGCCTTTCTAGCCGTTTTTTAATTGTACTGTATTATATTAAATCTATTATCTAAAAGCAAACAGGTGCGAGGTAAAAAGAGATTCCGAAACGAGTTCGGAATGACAGTAATACCCGAGTGCATTGACTTATAAAAGCAACATTAAGAATATATGAAATTATTTCAATATTAATTAAAGCGCCTCATGCATAGTCGTAAGCTACATTGGGTGGAGCGGCTACGCTCCTTCTTTAGTTTAGACTGTACAAATTCATACAACGCCTGTTTGGCGGGTGGAGCGGCACGCTCCTTTAGAATGGAATTTCGTCCTCGTTAATAAGCTCGTTTGAAATATCATCCGATTCAAATTTAACGATTTCTTCCGTTCCGAAATTAGAATTTGAAACTGAGCTTTCACCTAATTTTTCTATTGTGTTGGCGTCAATTTCATAAATTCTTTTTTCGGAGCCGTCATCCATTTTGACGGTTGCTGTTTGAAGTCTGCCTTCGACAAGGACTCTTTCTCCTTTGTTCAAGGATGAAACAATTTCATCAAGGGCATTTCTTTTTGAAAGAACTCTGATAAGAGTTTCTTCTCTTTCGCCTATATTCATAACAAATGCGGACACCGCAACGTTATTTTGCGTAAAACGTTTTTCCGGTGTTCTATATACTGTTCCTGTAACTACTGCTTTTGCCAGACTCATAACGCTACTTTCCTGTTTTTACACTGAAGCCTTTGAAGCTTCTAAAAACATTGTTCTTAAAATATTATCACTTAATCTCAACTGACGTTTAAATTCTGCAACTTTGTCAGCAGGAAGGCTGATTAAAGTAGTTACAAAAAATCCGTCTCTGAAATTTTGGATATCGTAAGCCAGTTTTTTTCTGCCTGATTTGTCAGTAGATTCAACTTTTCCGCCTGCTTCAGTAACGAATGCATTCAATCTGTCAAGCGCTTTATCTACTTCTTCTGCATCTAAATTGGGTTTAAATACAGTTAATAATTCATAAGTTTTCATTACTATTCTCCTTCGTTTTTAGTGTATGAGATAATAATATCATGGAAATATTATATTTTACAATACATAGTCGGCAAAAAAACTGTAATTTGCCGAACCTATTAAGAAAATATCCTGATTAGCATCATCCTTAGAGCCTTGCCATTCAACAAATACAGGCCCGCCGAGAAGATTAACCTTAACTTTATTTTCTGTTAAGTTATTTAAAACGCATGCAACAACACTTGCGCAGGCGCCTGTCCCGCATGCAAGAGTAATTCCGCAGCCGCGTTCATAAACACGCATATCAATTTCTATGCGTGATTTTATTTTAACAAACTCTGTGTTTGTTTTTTCGGGAAAATATTCGTGTATTTCAATTTCAGGGCCGTATTTCAAGGCAAGAGCCATCGGATCTTCATCTGTTATAATCACGCAATGCGGATTCCCCATTGAAACGGGTGTTATTTCAAATTCTCTGTCAAGAACATTAATTTTTCTTTCACCCCAGAAAGGAATTTTTTTGTCTTCCAGAATTGGTTTTCCCATATTAACTTTTATAAGGCCGTTATCCAAAAGTTCGGGTTTTATAATTCCGGCAAGGGTTTGAACGCTAAATGCTTTTTTATTTATAAGTTTGTTATCATATGCATATTTTGCAAAACATCTCATACCGTTCCCGCACATTTGGGCAGTTGAGCCGTCGGAATTGTAAAAATACCAGCCAAGGTCTGCCTTTGAGTCCTCAGGGTGTAAAAGCGGAATAATCATTCCGTCAGCTCCGACACCGAAGTGCCTGTCGCAGACTTTTTGAGCAAGTTCTTCCATTTTCATTCCCGTTTTTTCGTATTCAGGGTAATCAATAATTACAAAGTCGTTGCCGCAGCCGTGCATTTTTGTTAATTTTATAGTTTTCATTATTTTTTCCTTTTTGAAAATATTATACATTAAACACAAATTTGTTAATAAATATTTTTTATCTTTCGTAAAGCGGGCAAGACAGGTGGAAAACAAGGGGTGGGTGATGCTCTTAAGTGAATAAGTTAATAAGTTAATAGGTGAATAAGTTCGTTTCGGGAAGTTAATATTGTTCCCTC
>CALVEX010000055.1 GCA_944326655.1 Candidatus Gastranaerophilales bacterium
TCTTGATTTTGTCAATACATTTTCAAAATATTTTTCTTAATATATTTAACAAAAAAGGCAATTTTTCGGTAATTAATTTTTTTATATATATGTAGGTTATTTAGTTATTTAGTGGTTAGGTGGTTATGTATTATGATTAACAGTATTAATCCATCAATATACAATTATAACAGAAATATTGTTGTAAATCCTCAAAGGCTTATAAAGAAAGGAACATTGCCGGAAAATCATCCCTGGAGGCTGCAAGCAAAAAATAATGCTAAAAAACGCAGTAAATCAGATAAACTTAAGGTTGGCTGTTATATTTTAGCGGGTGCAGCATTGCTTGGTACAATTATTTATGCTTGTTGTACGAAAAAAATGACTCCTGTTAAAGAACAAAATCTGGATAATTTGGGTGAAGCCGGCTGGAATGCAGCTATGATTGGCGATTTGATTGACGCAATCTCATAATTATAACTTAATACAATTTATGCGGCAGAAGGATTTGAGCACCCCTTTTGCTTTTTGAAGTTCGCTGTAAACATATCTGTTTTCTGTTTGTTTAATAAGGGTTTCTGCTTGGGCGTACATTTTTTCAGCGGCCTGCAAATACTCAAGCTGCTGTGCGGATTTGACAAGTCCGATTTCCTGAAAATATGTTCCGTAAAGGACAAACAAACGAGAAAGCAGGTCATTCATATTGAATTTTTTAGCCATAAATATTGCGTTTTCTATATGAATTTTTGCGGTATCAAAATCTGAAAGCGTTATACAACATTTTGCAATAACCATTTTAAACAAAATAATGAAGAAATAGTTATCAATTTTTGGATTTTGCGCAACATCAAGTGCCTGTTCCGCTATTTCCAGAGCATTTTGGGGGCCTTCTGTTACAAGTGTTGCATCAGAGATTAAAAACCAGGTTAGCAAAGCGCCTAATGCCATTTTTTCTTTTGCAAAATATGCAATCTGGTCGTTATAGATTTCCATTGCCTGTTTTGCATTGTCGTTGTCTTTAAACATTTTGCCGAGAAGTGTTTTTAAAATATTTTTGGTAAAGTTATCGCCGTTATTATTCGCAAAAGTTACTATCTGGAACAAATCTTCCTGCATGCCGTTGTAGCGTTTTTTGAGGAAATTGTTTATTATATTAATAAAATTCCAGCGGATAATTGTTTCGTTATCCATAATGTTTTCGCGGTAAGATTTCAGGACTTCTTCAAGCATCTGCTCGGAGGCTTTATAGTTTCCTTTAACTGTATTTGCCAGCGCAAGGGTAAGTTTGCATTTGCATATAAACAGTTCATCCTGAATTTGGTTTCTTTCGATGATATCAAAGAGTATTGTCAAAATTTCAAATGACCTGTCGTTACCCTGGAGTGCAAGGGCATTTGCCAGTATCAAATAAGTTTTAAGCCAGGTTTCATAAATAAAAGGTGTCTGCGGGTTATTTGCGTTTTTCTTCTGTGCAAAATAGCTGTCAAGAACGGGCATAATTTCCGTATCAATCATATTAATAATTTGTCCGCAGTTGCCGATATTTAGCAGAGCGTTTAATTTAGTGCATTTCAAAAGAGCAATATCAAGTGTATTCTGCGGCTTAACTTTTTTCAATACCGCATCAACGCATTCAACTTCTCCGAAATAATTTCCTGTTTTGCGGCAGCAGGATGCCATATATGCAAGCAGTTCAATTTCTTTCGGACTGTCGCCGACTGCCTGTGCGTTTGAAATTGCATCCGGCAGATATTCAATGGCTTCTGAGGGGTTTGAATTTGCAAGAAGCTTTCCTAGGCGTTCCGAGATGTTATATCTGATTTTCAGAGTGGCGCTTTCATCAAATTCGTTAATAAGAGCCATTGACTGCTTTTGTGAAATGGCGTATAAATTCAAATCTCCGACATAAGCTGCAAGTTTTGTATTTTTTGTCCAAATTTCAAGAGCAAGGCGGGGCTGTTTAAGATTTTGTGCTATGACGCCTAAAATTGCATTAGAATTCAGGGTAAATCCTGCAAAATATTCAAGAATTTTTTTGTTAATTTCCTCATATTTTCCGGCATTTTTAGAGGTTTTTAGAATTGTTTCCCAGAGGGTTAAAGAACTGAATTCGCAGTATATGTCGTTAACATGGTTGATATAATCCATTTTCTTCAGGTATATTAATATATCTCTGAATGTTGCATCGTCGACTTTGAAAATTTCTTTAACAAGATTCATATTAATCTTATCGCCGATTATTGCAGAGCCCACAAGAATATCGTATGCAGCGGGATTCAGTTCTTCAAGAAGTTTGAGCCTGTATTCAAGGAGGCCTGTAAATGTTGTGGAAATTTCAAATTCCCTGCCGCAAAGCTGGCAGTCAAAGCACAGGCTCAGGGCATGGTTGATATAGGACGGGTTGCCGTTGCTGATTTTATAAATTTCATGAAGTTCTGCATTGTTGAGCTGGGGGAAACCGTCGATTTTTTTGTTTTTTTGTTCAACAAGAGTAAACATCTGCTGAAATTCAAGAGGTGCAACACCTATGTCAAGATAAAAGTTTTCCTTATCGTTTTCCGGAAAATAAAAATATCCCTTGGATGGTTTTGGTTCGTTGTATAGAAGCAAGAGTTTTAAATTATCCCATACATTTTCTTTTTTAATGTATCGGCTTAAAAATTCATAAGAAAAACCGTCAATGAAATCAAAATTATCCACAACAAAAATGAAACTGTTCAGGCTTGTAATATTATCAAATATTTTGTTTAAAAATTCAAAAGTTTTTACTTTCGCTGAAACAATGTTCTCGAAAGTACCTTCTTTTGAGGGGTAAAGAAAGTTCAAAAGGTCAAAGATTTCGTTGTTGTTAAGGTTTGGAAATTCATTTTTAAAATATCTTGATGCATTTTTTTTGAAGTCCAAATTATTAATACAGAAATTCGGCAGGTTGAAAATATTTAAGAGAATATCCTGAATAAGCCCGCCGGGCGTAATTTGTGTTAAAGGCGTACATTTGCCGTAAAGCCAGGAAAAATTTTTCTCTTTCAGGCTTGTCATTATTGCTTTCAAAACAAGACTTTTTCCAACTCCTTTTTCTCCGCTCAGTGAAAGAATTTTTTTATCTTTAGAAAGAATTCCTTTAACAAGAATATTTTTTGCACTCTGCTGGGAAACGAGTTTAGTGCTGTATTCAAGTCTTATTTCCTTCTGTTCTTTTTCGTTTTCGGGTGCTGTTTGGTTATCAAATTTGTGTCCGCATTTGCGGCATTTTTCGGCATTTGGCAGGTTAACGCTTTTACATTCCGGGCAAAGTTTAAGAATTTCTTTTCCGCAATTTTTGCAGGTTAGGTCAAACAGCGAATTAACCGTATTGCAATTTTTACAGATTAATCCGGTGCGTGCCTTACAATAAGGGCATTTTAGCGCATTGTCAGGAATTGTTTTTTTGCATATGGGACATTTCATGTTATTTAATCCTGGTTAAATGCTTGTTTAACCTTATCCATTAATTTAAATAATCTTTTGGAAACCTCGGACTGGGAAAGGTTTAAGTCATTGGCAATTTCATTTTGAGTCATGCCTTTTTCATATCTGAGATAGTATAATTTATAGTAATTTTTATCCGGAGCTTCCTCATCAACTTTTAAAACCGCATCAACTATTTTTTGTAAAATGTCTTTTTTTATT
>CALVEX010000056.1 GCA_944326655.1 Candidatus Gastranaerophilales bacterium
GGTTTAGCGTCGCGTTTAAGTTCGATTACGATACGCATTCCTTCTCTGTCGGATTCATCGCGGATATCTGAAATTCCCGTAATTCTTTGATCTTTAACAAGTTCTGCAATTTTTTCGATTAAAACAGATTTATTTACCTGATAAGGAATTTCGGTAACAACTATTGCCGTACGCCCCTGACGTCCGCCGCCGCCTGCAATTTCTTCAAAGTTTGCAACGGCCTGCATTTTGATTGAGCCTCTGCCGGTTTCGTAGGCCTGTTTAATATCGTTAAGTCCTATAATTGTTGCCGCAGTCGGGAAATCAGGTCCTTTTATATATTCCATAAGTTCTGTTACCGTAATATTCGGGTTATCAATCAGGGCAATTGTACCGTCAACGATTTCACAAACATTATGCGGCGGAATATTTGTAGCCATACCGACTGCGATACCTGAGCATCCGTTAAGCAAAAGCATTGGAAGTCTAACAGGCAAAACAGAAGGTTCCTGCAAAGAGCCGTCAAAGTTCGGTTCAAATTCAACAGTTTCACAGTCAATATCAGCAAGCATTGACAGGGGAATTTTGTGCATTCTGGCTTCTGTATAACGCATAGCAGCAGCGCCGTCGCCGTCAACAGAACCAAAGTTACCATGACCGTCAACGGTCAAATAACGGGTTGAAAAGTCTTGAGCCATACGAACCAAAGCTTCATAAACCGCAGTATCACCATGCGGGTGGTATTTACCGAGAACTTCACCAACAATACGGGCGCATTTCTTGAATGGTTTGTCAGGAGTCATCCCAAGTTCATTCATCGCATACAAAATACGTCTGTGAACAGGTTTCAAACCGTCCCTTACATCAGGAAGCGCACGCCCGACAATTACACTCATCGCATAATCGATATATGAACGCTTCATTTCTTCTCTTATATTTACAGGAACGATTTTACCGTCACTAAACATACTTTGCTGGTTGCTCATGTTTTGTTCTACCCCTCTTTATTAGTGTTTTAAATTATTAACTTTTCTTTAAAGGTTTATTTCCCTTGATAATATTGTATCACAAACACATGTAATTGGGTAATTTTAAATTAATCTTTACAAAAAGCTTTAATCAACTTTATATTTCGGGGCTTCTTTACTCACCATTTCCATATATTTTTTGTTATTTTTTTCTGCAAAGTCTATTGCCTTTTTGCGGGCTTCTTCTGCTCCGCCGAGTTCTGAGGCGTAAAATCTTTTCGCAAACGAAAATCTGTCAAGACCTTTTGTTTTTGCCGGCTGGTAAATAGCCGTATTATATTCATAATATTCTTTATTTTCCGGATAAGTTAAAAATCCGACAATTGCTGCATCCGGGTATAAAAGAACTGAGGCGCCTTTTGTTTTTTCCTGAATTTCATGCGCGTATTGTGCTGATGCGTCTATAGGGTTTGTCAGATCAGGGAAATTTGTCAGCGAGAGTTTTGTATGCCAGTTGTCTATATTTTCATCTTTAAGGTAGTATGTATAATTTTGTGTCTTACTGTCAGGGTTAGAAAGAAGATAGGTTTGTTTATCAAATTTAATTTTGTCAATTTGCGCAAACGCAATACATTGGCTTAGGGCAAGTATATTTAGTAAAACCAGTGCTTTTGTAAAAATATTTTTCATAATTAATAATCCTTTCTTTTCTGATTTATGGAAAAATTATTGCCTGCTGATTTGTAAAAATCTATTACCCGTTTTGTTAATCAGAATTATTTATTGTACAATAATATTAATAATGTTAGCGGGGCTGCCTGAAATCTGCCCGCCGTTGACAAGAAAGATGTTAAAGGAGAATTAGATATGCCGTTTGAATTTGAACCTCAGAAGATAAAAGATGTAATACTTGTAAAACCGAAAGTGTTCGGAGATAACCGCGGTTTTTTTATGGAGAGTTATAAAAAATCGGAATTTTTTGCAAACGGTATTGATGTTGAATTTAATCAGGATAACCACTCAAAATCCGTTAAAGGTGTTTTGCGCGGGCTTCATTATCAGGAGAAACCTTACGGGCAGGCAAAACTTGTCAGATGTTCCCGCGGCCGGATTTTTGATGTTGCGGTTGATATAAGAGAAAATTCCGAAACTTTCGGGCAGTATGTAAAAGTCGAACTCTCGGAAGATAACAAGCACATGCTTTTTATTCCGGAAGGGTTTGCTCACGGGTTTGTAGTTTTATCAGATGAGGCCGAACTTCTTTATAAAGCAAGCGGTGAATATGCTCCCCAGGCTGACAGAGGAATTCTCTGGTGCGATAAAGATATTAATATTGACTGGGAAATAGATTTTGAACCTGTTTTATCGGAAAAAGACGGCGTTCAGCCGTTATTAAAAGATATAAATAAAGAGGAACTTATATGAGAATACTTGTGACAGGCGGTGCCGGATTTATCGGAAGCTGTTTTGTAAGATATATGTTAAAAAATCATCCTGACTATAAAGTAATTAATCTTGATGCATTAACATATGCAGGAAATATTGAAAATCTTGATGACGTAAAGGATAATCCAAATTATACATTTGTCCACGGCAATATCTGTGATAAAAAACTTGTCCCCGAACTTGTTGAACAGGTTGATTCAGTTGTAAATTTTGCTGCGGAATCTCATGTTGACCGCTCAATTACGGGACCTGAAATCTTTATAGAAACAAATGTTAAAGGTACTTTGAATTTGCTTCAGGCTGCAAGGCAATTTAAAACGGACAGATATTTGCAGGTTTCAACTGATGAGGTTTACGGAACTTTAGGCAAAACAGGATATTTTACGGAAACTACTCCGCTTGCCCCGAACAGTCCTTATTCCGCGTCGAAAGCTTCTGCAGATATGCTCGTAAGAGCTTACCACGAAACTTACGGGATGCCTGTTTTGACGACAAGATGTTCGAATAATTACGGTCCGTATCAGTATCCTGAAAAACTTATTCCGTTTTTTATTTCACGGCTTCTTAAAGGTGAAAAAGTCCCTGTTTACGGAGACGGATTAAATGTGCGCGACTGGCTGTATGTTTATGATCACTGTTCTGCTATTGATACTGTTTTACATAAAGGCAGAGTTGGAGAAGTCTACAACATCGGCGGGCATAACGAAAAAACAAATATGGAAATTACACATCTTATTCTTGAAGCAATGGGAAAAGATGAAAGTTCTATCAAGTATGTAGAGGACAGACTCGGGCATGACAGGCGTTATGCAATATGCAATGATAAAATCCAATCGGAGCTCGGCTGGAAACCGTCTTTAACATTTGAAGAAGGTATAAAAATTACAATAGACTGGTATCTTAAAAATCAGGAATGGATGAAAAGTATAGAAGCTAAAAAAATCGGGGGACTCTTGTGAAAAAATTTTTAAACAAATTTTTTTCAATGGAAATTCGCGGCTCGGATGATGGTAACACAGTTAAAATTTTTACAATTTTTGGTTTAAAGCTCAAGATAAAAAGTTTTATAAAGCTGAAAATTATGAACGATAATTATGTTGATAATCCGAAGGTATATTTGTCAATAGTTGCAATTGCAAAAAATGAAGGTGCTTACATAAAAGAATGGATTGAATATCATAAACTTGTCGGAGTTGAACGGTTTTATTTTTATGACAACGGCTCTACGGATAATACAAAGGAAGTGTTGGAGCCATATATTAAAGACGGTTCTGTTATTTATAATTATTGTGAAGGCTCTTATTTACAAAATCTTGTCTATAAAGATACACTTGTTAAATACAAAAATCAGACTCATTGGCTTGCAATAATAGATTTGGATGAATTTATAGTGCCTGTAGAAAAGAACAGTATTACGGAATTTTTGAAAGATTATGAAGAGTATCCTGCTGTTGCAGTAAATTGGGTTATGTTTGACAGCTGCGGATATGATAAAAGACCGCTTTCGGGGGGGGGGCTCGTGTCGGCGAACTACATCAGGGTGCATAAAAACTATGATACTGCTGTAAACAGACATGTGAAATCAATTGTTCAACCTCAAAAAGTTATAAAATGCTGTAATCCGCATTTTTGCCTTTATGAAAATAACGAATATGCGGTAAATGAGAACTTTATTCCGGTCAATAGCCCTTTTACCGTACATGTGTCTGTTAAAAAAATTCGCATTAATCACTATTTTTCAAAGTCACGGGAAGAATATCTGAATAAAATTCGGCGGGGACGTGCAACGACTAATAAAAAAAGAGACTTTGAAGAATCTGCACTGAATTTTCCTGAATATGCTTATGATTATGCAATTCAGAAGTTCCTTCCGGAACTGAAAAGACGAATGAATATAAATGAGGAGTTGGTTTAATGAAAATACTTGTAACGGGTGCGAACGGGATGCTGGGGCAGGATTTATGCCCGATATTGGAAGATAACGGTTATGAAGTTATAGAAACAAACCGTACGAATTTTGATATTACAAATCCTGAACAGGTTAAACAGGTTTTATCCGACGTAACTCCTGATATTGTTGTTCACTGTGCGGCTTATACGAATGTTGACAAGGCTGAAGAAGATTTGAAAACAGCCGAGCTTATTAATGTTACGGGAACGGAAAATGTGGCCGAAGTTTGCGGAAAACTTGGGATTACTCTTGTATATATTTCAACGGATTACGTATTTGACGGAACAAAACATGAGCCTTACAAACCTGATGACAGAACAAACCCGATAAATAATTACGGTATGACAAAATATGAAGGAGAAGAAGCTGTAAGAAGTCTTTGCGAAAAATACTATATAGCACGTACAAGCTGGCTTTACGGACATCACGGCAAAAATTTTGTTGAGACAATGCTTGGTTTAGCGGACAAACCTGAAATAAAGGTTGTAGATGACCAGACAGGCTGTCCTACTTGGACATGTGAACTTGCAAACGGAATTGTAAAACTTCTTTCAAAACCTTACGGAACGTATCATGTTTGCGGTTCAGGTTCTACAAGCTGGTATGGGTTTGCCCGGGAAATTTTTGTTCAATCAGGTTTGAATGTAAATCTACTGCCTTGTACGACGGAAGAATTCCCGCGCCCTGCAAAGCGCCCGGCTTACAGTGTTATGGAAAATAACGGAATATGCAGAAGCTGGCAGGATGCATTAAGGGATTATCTGAAATTAAGAGTTTGATTATTTTAAAGGTATTTATATCGCAGTTTACACTAAATGTATTCAAAAAACAGTCATACTGTCATTCCGAACTCGTTTCGGAATCTCTATATTATTTAGACCCTGAAACAAGTTCAGAGCCTGCCCTGAATTTATTTCAGGGGTGACGCCTTTTACCATATTTAGTGTAAACTGCGATATAAGTCCCATTTTAAAAATATTGCATTAAAATAATTTTTATACTATTATAGAAAGCGGTAAGCTCCTCTTTACCGCCGCCGTCACAGACTTGTTAAGCAGACTTTAAACGGAAAGGTGGTGATGAAAGGAAATGACATTCTGTATAACAGAAAAAGCACTATGGCTTATCTTTTTGATAATCATAGCGCTTTCATTCATTTTCAAATAGGGAGTTAAGAAAGCTCTGAAGGTCTAGCCACCTTTAGGGCTTTTCCCTATATTCTTATTATTTCCGATTTTTAGTTTTTTGTCAAGTGTTCTGCTTTATACTGACGATTTACTGTGCGATATAAATCCCTAATATTAAATCTTGCACAATGTCTGTTTTACAAGTATAATTAGAAAAAAAGGAGAATGTATGAAAGGTATTGTATTAGCAGGCGGAGCAGGAACAAGATTACATCCGAGCACTATTGCTGTTTCTAAGCAGCTTTTGCCGATTTATGACAAACCCATGATTTATCATCCGATTTCTGTTTTAATGCTTGCAGGAATCAGAGACATACTTATTATTTCAACGCCTGTTGACTTGCCGAATTTTAAAAGACTGCTTGGTGACGGCAGTCAATTCGGCGTAAGATTTTCTTATAAAGAACAGCCTTCTCCTGACGGTCTTGCACAGGCATTTATTCTCGGTGAGGAATTTATCGGGGGTGACAATGTTGTGCTTATATTAGGTGATAATATATTCTATGGCGGCGGATTTTCCGGGAAACTGAAACATGTAACCGAAAGAATTGACAAAAACGGCGGTGCTGCTGTTTTCGGCTATCTTGTAAAAGACCCTCAAAGGTTTGGAGTTGTTGAGTTTTCCAAAAATGCGGATTCTTCTCTAAAAGTTTTGTCAATCGAAGAAAAACCCAAAAATCCGAAATCAAATTATGCCGTAACAGGGCTGTATTTTTATGATAACAAAGTTGTCGAGTACGCAAAAGGTTTAAAACCGTCTGCTCGCGGAGAACTTGAAATTACAGATTTGAATAATATATATCTGAAAGAGGGCAAATTAAGTGTAGAACTTTTCCCGCGCGGGTTTGCATGGCTTGATACAGGTACACATAATTCTCTTTTACAGGCAAGCCAGTATGTAAAAACAATTGAGGAAAATCAGGGGATTAAAATAGCCTGCCTTGAAGAAGTTGCTTACAGAATGGGATTTGTTACAAAAGAAGATTTGCAAAGAGTTGTTGAAAGCTACAATAACAATGAGTATTTCAATTACGTAAAAGACATGCTTAACAGGTTGTAAGATTTTTTATTTTCGCCTATAATTACTTTTGAGATTTAGGGTAATGTGTGAGGTGAGCATGAATATTGAAAA
>CALVEX010000057.1 GCA_944326655.1 Candidatus Gastranaerophilales bacterium
GCCCGCCGATAACAGCATATCTTCCTACCCTCCGAACTTATGCTAGTTTGCCCCCTCCTCGAAATCATAGATTTCGGTCCTCCCTCAGGGGGAGGACATAGAAAACTTCGTGAGCCTTGCTCACCGACAATGGCATACCCTCCTACCTTCTTAGCTTCTAATCCTCCTAAATAAGCCCTCTCTCTAACTCTCTCCCGAGGAGAGAGGACGCTTTTCAACTCTCCTATGCAGAGAAGGGATTTTTAAACAAAATTGTAATTAATAATTTTTAACGGCATACTTTCTCTGCATGATTACCTGTCCGTCTTCATCATAAGCGTTTTCGCGAAGCCAGTGGGCAATAAGCCTTCCGTTTGGGCTGTAAATAAATGTTTCTTCTTTGCTTACACGCAGCCCCATGTTGACAAGTTCTCCCATGGTCGTGTATTTATAAGACTTGTAAGGATAATCAATCCCGTCTTTTTCCTCTGCATAAATCAGTTTTCCGTCGCGGGAATAGTACCATACATGGTATTTGTCATGGTTATACATTACGGCATAAGTTCCGTCCGAAAAAAAGGCAAGTGTTCTGTCTTTAAGCTCAACATTCCCCTGCAATACATACTCTAAATTTTCCCTGTTTTCCTGATCGGTAATGTGCTTTGCAACAAGACTTGAATTAAGTTTTGCCCGCGGTGTGCTAAGCATTTCCTCCCTTGCGGAATCAACATCATAACTGACTTCTCCTGTCAGCATGGTTTCGGCATTTACAGGAAGAATTAAAAATAACACTAAAAAGAGAATTAATTTTTTTAACATAGTTATATTATTAACGATACTTAAATGTTTTGTCAATTTTTGTACTAAAATAGTTATGTATAATTTTAATATGTTAGTACAACAACTGACGGAAAGGAAAAAAATGGAAAGAGTAGTACAATATGAAACATCAGGCACCTGCTGCCGTTTAATGCAGGTAAAAATCAATGATGAAGATATAATAACTGACGTTGATTTTATCGGCGGCTGCAACGGAAACTTGAAAGGGATAAAAAGTCTTGTAAAAGGAATGAAAGTTGAGGATGTTATTTCTAAACTTTCGGGTATAAAATGCGGGGACAAACCGACAAGCTGTCCTGACCAGCTGGCTCAATGTCTCAGCCGGATTAAGACAAATGTGTAAAAAGTTTTTATTTAAATACTAATCAATCGGGTAATTGCCTTAAAGATAAAAAAAGTATTAAATATAATTAAATCTTTTTCATACTTCCAGCTATTCTTAATTCCAACGGAGCCTTGCGGCTCCTTTTTTTTACCACGTTTACCGATATTCATTGGACTTTCTTTGTTTTAACCGGAACCTTACAACTCCTTTTGAAGCGCGCCCTCCTCTCAAGGGGTGGGGGCTTAAATAGCAGAAGACAGGAAAGCAGGGGATTAAAAATTCGTGATAATAAAAAATAAGACGGATTTATTAAATCCGTCTGAGAATTACATATGGTTTTTGAATAAAAGGAGCTGTAAATTACGCGGGGTTGATATCGGGTTTTCCGACAGAGCCGATTAGAATATCAATAACTTTCGGCATCTGGCATTTGAAAGAATAGTTGCCGTTTTTAAGCGAACATTTTGAACAATCGCATTTTATAGAGTAACATTCCATTGCCTGTTCAGTCCAGCTTTGGGTAATTGAATTTGAGATTTCACCGTTATTCTGCGGATAAAAAACTTCCTCCATAAAGCCACTCCTAAAAGATATTACTTAACCCATTTATATTTTAACCCGTGTAAATATCAATTTAATCCTCTGTTTAATGTATTTATGTTCCCTTTTGACTAATCTTATGTTTTAATATAGAATACCTGAAAATAATTACGGAGTTAAAAGTATGAAAAAATTTATTATTCTTGCCGGCTGCCTGCTTATTTCTACTGCGGCGTTTGCCATGACAGATGAAGAAATTCTAAACGAACAAAGTATTCAAACAAGAATTAACAATACCGGCACACGAATTTTAAATGCGAATAAAATTGACGGAAGAATTATTTTTGTCTATGACAAAGATGCCAAAGATTCTCTGCTGAAAATGGATACAACGGTTACAAGCAGACAGGTTGTAATGTTTAATGAATATTACAAATACATTGAAGATGATAACGAACTTGCTGCATATCTTGCAAGACAAATTTCAAATGCTTCAAGAACTTTTGACGGCATGGGCAACGGATGGCTGAAAGCACTTCAGGTGAAAGCCGCTCCCAAAAAGTTTGAACTTGTGGCCGATAAACGGGCTGTAGATTATATGGTTAAGGCTGGATACAACCCGCTTGCGCTTATTACGTTCATAAATAAAGCTTTCCCGCAGCACTATCAGGATGTTATTTCCAATAAAAATTTAACATCTAAAAGACTTGCGCACATTTATGAATACATTTTTACAAAATACCCGTATTTTCTGGCTAATAACGAATACATAGAAAATCCAAATTACCAGAATTTTCTTCTGACTTCGGTTAATAACAGAAAATTACTTGAAGAAAAAATCAAAAGCGGTTCAAAGGAAAAGTTAAAATATGAATAAGATTATTTTTACGGCTATACTTCTATACTGCATTTCGCTTCCCTGTTTTTCGGAAGTTGTCAGAGATGATTTTGCTGATTCTTATTTTAAAGATGTTCATGTCGAACAACCGGCTCCTCACTTAAATTACAATTACGAAAACACCGCCAAAGTTCCTATAAAACTGCACATAACAGAAGATATAAAAGATGAAAACCATGTATATGAGGGACAGCCGGTAACATTCCGTGTTGTAAGCGATGTTGTATATAAAGGAAAAACAGTTATCCCGAAAGGCACGACTGTTCCCGCCAGAGTTGAAACAATAATCTCAAGCGGTATGAACGGCATCCCTGCCAGTATAATTTTCGGGGACTTCAAATTTGAAAATCTTGATGCGGATAAAATTGATTACAATTATGAACGCTTCGGTCAGGACAGAAGCTTGTGGGTATTTCCTCTTAAGTGGGCGTTGACTATTCTGCCTCCGACAGGTTCCCTGACAAATTTTATAAAAGGCGGACATGCAAGGCTGAAGACCAATAAAATAATAGAGATTAATTACTATCCGGAGTGGATTTGACGGAATAGTCTAATAAGACATCCTGAAATATGCAGATGGGGACTATAAAACTATTTTTCAGGATTTAAAATATACTCGAAAATCTTTTCGTTATATCTGCTGTCAACCGCGCTGAATGGCAAAACAACACCGCCAAACTGTTTTTCAACATTTTTTATGACATTCATAGTTTTTGATTTCGGCACGTAATCCATTTTTGTTACAACCGTAAATATCGGAAGGTTATATGCCTCAACCCATTCACGCATTTGAAAATCATTCTTTTGAATTTCATGTCTTCCGTCAATAAGCTGTATTAACGATGCAATTTGTTCACGTTTCAAAAGATATTCTTCGAGATATTTCTGCCACCTGTTTTGTGCCTCTTTAGAAACTTTTGCATAACCGTAACCGGGTAAATCCGCTATCATAAATTTATCAGAAAACCTAAAAAAGTTTATTAATCTTGTTTTTCCGGGGGTATTGGAAGTTTTGGCAAGTTTTTTCTGGTTTGCAAGTGCGTTGATAAATGAAGACTTCCCTACATTTGAACGCCCGAGGAGCGGATACTCCGGCAGTGTATAAGAAGGACACTGCGATAATTTTTCCGCACTTATTAAAAATTCTGCCTGCATATATTTTATAACCATAAAGCCATAATACCATGAAAAATATGATTATATATACGGGGATAACTTGGGACTTATATGATAGTCGTATATTTGGGTTTCTAACCCT
>CALVEX010000058.1 GCA_944326655.1 Candidatus Gastranaerophilales bacterium
TGTCGGGTGGAGCGGCACGCTCCCTTAGCCGAAGGTTTTGAACGATGATTCAGTGTTCTTTTCAATAACTTTCTGTACTGCATCGATTTCGGTAGAAATAGCATCCTGTTCAGTATCGAGTTGTTTCAATCTGAGTTCAAGGTTTTTATCCTGAGCCTGAATAATTTCGATTTTAGCGTTAATTTCGTTGATAGCTTGGTCATATTCATACTTATCGTATTCATATTGATTCATTGCATCTTCATATGCATCTTCGTCTTTAACAGAAGTAGTTGTTAGTGAGTAAGTAACGCCTGAATTTTGAATAGGATTGCCATCATCATCATACTCAGGAATAGTTATATTTATATAACGTCCGGAACTGTCTTTTTCGATGCTGCATCCTTCAATCGCTTTAACTTCTTCCGTTTTTGTTTCGCTGCCGATTGTGTAGCAGCTGATATTCGACTGCGAATTATTGTTAGAATCATATGTAGAATTGTCTAAATCAGACACTTTGTAGAAATAAGGCACGTATTCTTCGGTTGTGCTATTTTTTACATATCTGACCAAAAATTCTTCATCCTGACCGTATTTCTCCTTCAGTAATGCAAGGTAGGCCTCTTCTTCTTCCATTAAATCTTCTATTTCTTCCTCAGATAAATCTTTTAAATAAGCATCTGAATCTGTATCATAGCCGTCAGTAGAACCTAACGTTCTTAATGTATTAGCCCCAATTTTGTATGTATAGTTTCCGGCAGTCCCGGTTCTGTTAACAATGCTAGTTGACGCAGCAACAACCGAGAAATCATCCGTCCATTGTCTGATATAGCTGACTTTATATGAGCCGTCATTTTGAATCATCATGGCTGTAATTTGGTTAGTTAATGCTCCATCAGAAAATGTATAAACTGTTTTGGTGAAGTCGTCGACAGACGGCGGCACCGGCACAGACATACCGAGCAGGTTGTTATAATAGTTAGCAGACTGGTTGGACAATGCAGTTCTTTGCTGGTTAATCTGTTGACCTTCATATTCAACATTGTTCTTCCTGGCTGTCAGACCTAAAAATCTAGCTTGTGACGCTGCCATTCCCATTGTTGTCGATCTTCCTTTCTTAGTTTCTTGTACTCGTAATCATGTTATCGACACATGGGTTTAAAAACTTTAATCATGTTACTTATCATGTTAAGAATTTGTAACATTTAGATTTTGCCCGTTATTTCTAAATCGGTCTGAAATGTACGCCAGGATTGCACCTCCGATTTCTTCATTCGGGTCAAAATTTGAGGTCTGCGGTCGTAGTGAATTTTGAATAAGCATCTTTACAAGAGGACCGAATGCATCAGGGACTTGTATTTTTCTGTAAATTCCCGCAAGAAATGTTTGAATATTCGGGGATGTTGTATTGTTGAAGCGTGATAGAACCGGGTACATCTTATCAATACCTTTTACTCCTGAATCAGCCATTCTGTCAATGATATAAAGAGTTTCTGCTACCTGTTCTTCGTTGTTTGAACGGGCTAATATATCAGCAAGATAAGGCAGGGCTGCTTCTTTTTGCGATACAAAACAGTCAACTTTGTTTTGGTCAAAGATTGTATAATTTCTGTTTCCTGATGGAAGCAGGCATGGTTTATACTGTACTATATTATAATTATATATTGGTATAGCGTAATTATACATTGTAACCTCTATGAATATACAAACGGCGGGCCGTTTTTAATCTCCAGTAATATATTTTCCGCCATAACTTTCAATTCTTCTTTGGGTTTTCCGTTCTCGGCCTGTTTATAAAATTCATCAACCAAGGGCTGGATTGCGGCGTCTTTCTTTGACTTAAAGTTTCTTAATTCGGTTGAAACGAGCCTATTTTGCAGTTCAACTTCTGTTTTTGCATTTAATTTTTTTACCTGAACTTCTTTTATTGCTTCTCCGGCAAGCTTTCCGCCGTAACTCAGGGCCGTAAGTCCTGTTATTCCGAAGAACAATTGCTTAAACTGTTTATTATCGGTATCCAGAAGCCAATTATAGAAAAATGCCCTGTAGTCATCTACATGTGAATAGAATGTTGGTTTTGGAGTGCCGTCGCCGCCTATTGTTTCGTTGACTTTTGTTGTTGAGGTTTTTGATTTTTTTACTAATTTGTCTATAAATCCGGCAAGTTCGTCTTTATCCCAATTTAAATTTTCAAGATAATGTTTTATAGTATCTTCTTTAGCGTCAATTGATTGAAGGTAAGCCTCCAGCAGTTTTTTGTCGTTATCCTTTGTTTTTACAGATGAATTTTTTACAATATCAGTAATTTTATTTTCGGTTTCTTTTACTGCTGTTTCGAGATAATTCTTACTTTTGCTTAAATTTTTCAAGGACAGAAAGCCCAGGCCTGCAATTCCCGCAACGGTTGCGGCACCCAGCAGGAAGTAATTCAAATTGTTCTGTTGGTTGGGTTTATTTTGTTTTTTGCCGGTAAATTGCAGGTGTTTGCCAAAATTGGGGAGTATTTTGTCTTTATCGTCAGATAGATATTTGCTGAATTCACGGGCTTTTTCGGAAAGCATACTTCTTGTTATCTGAATTTTTCCCGCAAAAGATTGGGTTTCTATATCGATTAATTTTTCCTGCATATCTTTTTGAATATCGGCTTCGCGTTTTTTTACCCATACATCTTTAAAGCCGTCAAAGAATGTTTTGCCCATAAATGCCATTGCGGTAAGTGTCAGAACACCGATACCCGCATGGATAGTTTTTCTTGTCGGGCTTTGAATCATCTGGTACAATGCTTGATGGGTTTCTTCATTGAGAGCAACATTTCTTGTTGTTGCAGGGAGCCGTTTTTCATTTGAAATTTTAAGGTTAATTTTTGTGTTGCGCCTTACAAAAGCTGACATCAGGGCAATTGCTCCCATAACACCGATTGTAATTGCGCTTATCGGGAGTAAATTTTTTGAAGAGCTGTCATTATTTTTTTCATAAAGTCTTATCGGCATTTTAGCACTTTCTGAAATAACGAGCGTGTCGCATGTGTTATTAAGATTGGTGGTATCATCTTTTATAAAATTATTGACAAGCACTCCTTCTTTTGTCTCAGAATTTGCGCGTTTCTGTGCATTTGTTAAATTTCTCTGCTGTCTGATTGTTTCGCTGTCTCTAAGCGGTCTAATTGTCATTTTCGTCTAAATCCTTTTCATTTTGCGTTATTTTTTTATACAATTCGTGTATAAAAGTTCTTAATTCAAAAGCTTTTTTGGTTTCATCAATTTGTTTGTCGTTGTTGTCTGTGTCAAGTGGTTGAAAGATAGAGAACAGTGATTTCACTTTCTTCTTCAAATCTTTGAAGGCTTCATAGATTTTTTTGTCTATTGAAGCTTTAAGTTCACCCATCATTGCGGTTAATTTGTCAGAAATGTCTGCAAGTTTCTGCTGAATCGTCTGTATTGTATTTGATATAGCTGCCGGAAGATTGGCAATTGTTCTAGCAATTCCTCCCAGAACCGTGTTTAATACGAAATTTACCGGTTTTGCAATTATTGCCGGCGTGTTGTTTGAGAAAAATTGTGAGATATTGGCGAGTCTTTGGCTTGAATTCATTAAGGCATTTTGGAAAGCCTGAATTCTTAATGCGAAATTCTGTGCGTCTTGTTCTCTTTGAAGTTTTGCCTGCTGCTGTGCTTTTAAAAACGCTCCTATTGCGGCGCATTCATTCCAGCTCATTTCACCCGGTTTGGCGGAAAAATCGGCCTTTTTCATCCCGCCTCCTCCGCCCATGCCGTTGCATATCGGGCATGCTCCCAAAGGAAGTCCGTGCGGACAGGTTCCTACTCTTGCACTATTAGTTTGTAAAGACGTTACCGACATCAAAAAATCCTCTAATTTTTGAAAAATAGAGGACTCAAAGAAGTTATATTTAAACATTCCCAATCTGCACGTGAGATGTCTTTCTTTGAGTGTTCCGGCTTTTACGGCTGCGGCAGCAGCTGGAGATATTCACTCCATTTCCTCTTAATAAAAGATTAAAATAAGCAAATTATTAAGTCAATTTTTTGTAATAAATTATTTAAGCAAATTTACATAAATAATTTGCCTCCGGCGGGTGCTGCGCGCACGGCGGCAGCTTTTACGGAAAAGCTGCACAAACCGGTCGGCACGCTTCGTTCACTAACAACTTGTACGACAAAACATTAAGGCGTGTAAACTCGCTAAAGCTCAAACAATACACGCCTTTGATATATGTTTTGCCTACAGTTATTGTTCACTCAGCTATCGCGACAACTAATACAATAATCTGCACTTAATGAAACAGTAACAAAGCGGATGCTGTTTGAGCGGTAAAGAGAGATCCTGAAACAAGTTCAGGATGACAAATATCTAGCGAGTTCATCCGCTCGAGTTGAATTTAGTGCAGA
>CALVEX010000059.1 GCA_944326655.1 Candidatus Gastranaerophilales bacterium
GCAGTCTGGTAGCTCGTCGGGCTCATAACCCGAAGGTCGTTGGTTCAAATCCAGCTCCCGCAACCATCTCACTGGAAGTGTCAAACGCTGATGCTTCCAGTTTTTTAGTCTTTTTAGGGTTTTCCAAAGACGTCCCAAACGGGTTAATATTAAACTTAACATTGACCGATTTTTCAACAGGGTCGAGGGTTACGGACTCTATACATTTTTCCATAAATGCTCTTTTTTCCGCCAAAGAACTATGGGTTAGTAGCTTAGAACTCTCGTGGCACAACTGTTTAAAGTAGTTATAAGTCAATATCCTATATTGATTTGGTCTGTTACTGTCATCAATTTGAGCTTTTAATGTTTGAACCTTCTGATACTGTATTAAGCCTGTTAAAAGTCGCTGTTAAAGCTGCCCTCTGATATGTTACCGCTTGTAATCGCATTTAATAGATTAGTTTCTTCCTGTATCTTCTGTTTAAGCATTTTCATTAAGTTTGTAGGTAGGGGGGGGGCTACCCCAACAAAAGTATCTGAGAATAATCAAACCATCTGTTCTTTTACATAGATTTTATTTATGACTAATTTGTTGCGGAGTACAACAAATTTATAGTTTTATAATTTAGACTGATAGCGAATGAAAGATTTATAAGGATGGGGTAAATTGCCAGAGAAAAGGAGGGAAAAATATGTTTTATAATGTATTAAAAGCAAAGGATATTATTGATTTAGGTGAGGAAAAATTCAAACGTGAAATTTTAATGGAGGATAATGAGAATTGCCTTTCTGTTATTGCAATTAAAAAAAATGAAATCATTGACACCCACACTTCAGTCTGCGATGCAGCAGTTTATGTTTTAGACGGAGAAATTGAATTACATTTTGATGCTGAAAAATTCAAAGTGGACAAGGGTGAAATTTTAATGTTTAAAAAAGACAGAGAGCATAAAGTGGTTGCTCTTAAAGACAGTAAATTCTTTTTAATAAAGATATAAAAAAAGGAGCTTTTTTGCTCCTTTTAATTTTTATTATTAAGATTTACAAATCCAACAGGTCTTCTGGAATTTTTTCTGTTTGCTCCGGAAAAGTCTTTTATTGCCTCCTGAAAATCTTCGCAAGTTATCCGCAGATTGTCTATATCTTCAGGTTTAAATGTACCATTTTCCATTTTTGTATATATTCCTGCACGTTCAAAAGCCCTTTCATTTGCGCCGTTTACAATATGAGCAATATCAGCACCCGTGGCTTTTATTTTCAATAATTCAGCGGCAATTTTTTCTTTAGGGAAATCATCGGCAAGCTGCTTATTTTTTGTATGAATTTCAAAAATCTTTAAAACAGCTTCTTGGGTATCAGGGGCTTTAACTTCAATGTGCTTGCCAAAACGTCCGGAACGCGTGATTGCACTGTCAAGCATATCAAGCCTGTTTGTAGCAGTTATAACGAATATGTCATCACCATTCTTTTCAATGTCGCTCATTAAGGTTAAAAGCTGGTTGGTAACTTTGTCACCGTAAACATCAATACCGCCTCTTTTTTTGGCTACAGCATCAAATTCGTCAATAAATATAATGGCAGGCTGATTCTCTCTTGCGGTGTCAAACAACTTGCGCCAGTTTTCTTCAGATTCGCCGACCCATTTTGACTCCATTTCCAAACCGTTTAACTTTATAAATTCGGCATTTGTTTCATTTGCAAGCGCCTGGGCAATAAGAGTTTTTCCGGTTCCAGGCGGGCCGTATAAGATATAACCATGATTTACAATACTGTTTCTGTAAGCCTCAGGGTATCTGATAGGATATAAAATACCTTTTTTCAATGCATCTATAACATCGTCCTGTCCGCCGACATCCGAGAAAGAAAGTTTCTTTCCTTTTCCTGATAAAGTCTGCAAAATTGAATAAATCGATTTTTGATTTTGCCGCCTTATTACCGGATTGACCTCGTTAGAAAAATCAAAAGATCTTACAAATATTTTTCTGTACAAGCTTAAATCAGTTAACGGTTTATCCTTTATTTTAAGTTCTGTTCCGTTGAATTGCAGAACATCATCAGGCACAAGATAGAAACTATCGCCATGCTTCATATTATACGTTGAATCGCCGCTTTTTAACGTAAATGGGAAACTATTCGGATTAAAAGCCTCAAGTTCGTTATTGTGATTTTTAAACAGTGCAAGAGAAGCTTTTAAGCCGTCGTCCTCTATAAAGAAAAGACGTTTTATAATATTATGGAAAGAACTGCTGACCTCCTTTAAGCTTTTCTGCGCCGTTTTTAAAGTATCTGCAATAACAACAACATCACCCTGCTGTACAACCTGAAGGACAGAAGCGAGACGATCTTCCAGCGGAATTTTTTTAGCTAAAGCGACTGCAGACGACTGAACTCCGGTAAAATTAATCTGAGGATAGAATTTATATCCCGGCAGATTCTTGATATACCCCACCCCTGATGTTATAGTATTACTTGCATTTTGGTGCAAATTTTTATTTTGAACGGTTTTGTTATTAGTGTACGGGGCACAATAATAATTTTGAACAGAACTAATTCTCATACACACACCTCCTTGTGTTTCATGAGATTACTATTTTTTTTGGAAATCGTCAATAGGCATGTAAGATAGAAAAAATCAGCACTTTGGGCAATATACTACAATTGTAACAATAGAAACAAGTCATTCGGTTCTGTTGTTTTTCTAATCTTATAAATTGTTAGAAAATAATTGTATTTTTAATAAATAATCCATACTATAATTGTAGTATGTACACTTTTTTAAAATTGTTACATTTGTTTACTATTTGATTTAACAAAAGAGTTAAATTTTTAAAATCTGAAAAAAATACTGTACCAAAATATAAACAACTATACCCATAATTTACTTGGTTATTGACGAGACTAGAAATTCAATTCATGATGAATAAACATACGGAGCTTGCCTTTAAATTTCCCAGATAAAAAATTTAAAATTCAAATCACGCACCGACATAAAAAAACAGGCTTATTAGCCTGTTTTTTCGGCGGCAACGGGAATTGAACCCGTGTCAACAGAATGAGAATCTGCTATCCTAACCTCTAGACGATGCCGCTACAGTTTATAGAATTTACAATATTATTTTACAACAAAAAAAATTATTGGCACTGTTTATTTATACATAAATCTTCGCATAAAATAATAGGAATTTCTTCACCTGCTTTTGCATGGTATTTAAGTCCAGGGGTAATAAGCCCTGTAATTAAACCCACAGTTGTACCGACAGGAATACCTATTGCATAACCTACTCCCAGTTTTGCAGGATTTGGAATAAATGCAAAGCCTGTGCCGGCTCCGGCTCCTACTATACCTAAACCTAAAGTATAGGCAAATAATTTACCCGCGGTATGCCAGGGGCCTTCTTTTAAAGATGAATCTTTTGTTAAAGGTTTTGCAGACATTTGTATTGCAGTTCCGTCAGGTAATATCAAATATTCAAAATTAAGATATACACGTGCATTTTTGTTAGGAATTCTTTGTTTTTCTATCCTGATAACAGTACCGACAACTTTTGAACACGCAGGGATTAACAAAGTTCCCTCCTGAGTATAAATAGCACCGGGAACGGAAAAATTAACTCTTTCGCCGGCTTTTACACATTCTGACCAGAATTTGCAGTCAAATGCTACTTTAAAAACATTCCCTTTGCAAATTATATTTCTCAAATTGGTAATAGTAACCGCGTTACTCAACGCGCCTTTCTCACAAAACATATGCTCACGTGCCAGAACCTGTTCATTACATTCATCCGCATAAACAGAAGCTCCAACCAAAATTATGAATATTAAAACTAACAATTTTTTCATAACAATAAAATAAATTATACATTTATCCACAAAAAACTATTGTCGTATTTACTATAAAAATGAACTATTTTTTTCGGTCCTGCCGGACAATTTCTAAAAAATATGCCTCAAAATAAAATAAATAAAAAAGGAGGATTTATGAGCGAACCATCATCTAAGCACCCGTATCTTGATAACACGGCAAAAAATTTTTTAGCAAATCTTGATAAAGAAAGTAAACCGCTTTATGAAGTTGACCCCGAAGATGCACGTGAATTTTTAATATTCACACAGGAAAAAGGCTACAGAGATATTAAAGCACAGACCGAAGATATTACAATATCTGATCAAAATACAGGTGAAGTAAGAGTAAGGCTTATCCGTCCGGAAAGTTATACGGGAGAAGAAGATCTTCCTTTGATTATTTACTGCCACGGCGGCGGCTGGGTTATGGGAGATGCCGACTGTTTTGATATGACAATTAAAACTATTTCAAATCACACCCGCTCAGCTCTTGCATTTGTAAATTATTCTCGGTCGCCTGAATTTCAATACCCGACAGCACTTAATCAAATTTAT
>CALVEX010000060.1 GCA_944326655.1 Candidatus Gastranaerophilales bacterium
ATGCGCTTGTGATATAAAATTGTTATGAAAAAGTATTTAATATGGATATTAATATTTTTCTTAGGGATACCTGTTTTAGCTGATGAAGTTTCTCTTGATAACGTTGAAACACAAAAAATTGAACTTCCGCAGACAAATATTGCTTCAAAAAAATCCCTTGTTGTTAATGATGAACAGGTTCTTAATGAACTGATTAAACTACAGAAAGATAAAGATATAGAAGATATTGAAAATCTGTGGAAGGGTACTGTTGAAAATAACCAGGTAATAGGATTTGCCCTGAAAAAGCTTGCAACACCAGAAAGCCAGAGAAGAATTCATTCATCTTTAATGGCGAAAACACTTTCTGCGGTCGTCGCAGGGGCTTCACTTGCACCGTCTTTAATTGGAGCCGATTATATGGTGCAGTCATCAGCATTTGCTGCTGGACGTCTTGCGCAAAATCTTATTAACAGAAAAAACATGCCGACAGAAATTCCGCTGACTGATACTGAGCTTATTGAACTTGCGGGACTTGTGGAAAATTTGCAGGATAAAATTATTACTGCTTATTATAACTATAAAAGTTCGCTTTCCCAGCTGAAAGAAACACGCCAGAGGCTTCTTCTGTACAATAAAAACTATGCAAAAGCCCTGGATGAAGAAGATTTAATGGAAATCAGCATTTCGTCTTCACTTTATGATAATATGCGGGTTGAAGAATTTTATTATATGGAAAATGCAAAAAAATACCACCTTGAACTCCAGCGTCTTGCCGGTAAAAAAGTCGTTGATAAGCTTAATCTTTATCAGTTTAACTACAATTCCACCTTAGTAGGGGAAAAGGCGGTGCAAAAATGAAAAAGCTTTTGACAATTATACTGTTAATGTCCGTTTCATTGCCCTCTTTTGCGATAAATTATGAGGATATAAGCCAGCCAAAACCGCCGGCCTACCGTACGGGCTTGTCAGAAGAACCCGAAAAAGAATATATGGAAGCAAAAGCGGAAGACAAAGTACATCAGGAGTATGTAAAAAAGGACGCCGAGCAGTTTGATGTTTCGGATTTGACTTATGCTGATTTGAGCATTAAACAGATATCCAGAGAGGTTGCGGCTGATCTGGAACTAGATCAGGAAAACATGGTCGGAGACTTATCCGTACTGTGGCAGGGAGCTGCAAGCCAGAGTGATACTATTAATTTTGCGCTATATAAACTTGCAAATCCCGATGAAGATAAACCTGATGAAAAATCTGTTAAAAAAGTTCTTACAACAATTGCCAGCATGTCAACACTTGTAGGAGCAGGTATGGGAAATCCGCTTCTTGCAACAGGCTCAATTATCGGCGGAAATATCCTCGGGATTATGTCGCAGGACACCAAAGCCCTAAATTACAAATATACAAAAGTAACAGATGCAGATATGATTATTCTTGTCAGAAAAATTGAAGATCTGCAGCAAAAAACAGTAGATCTGTATTACAACTACATGACCGCCAGAAAAAAACTTAAAATGCTTGAGAAGATAACAGAAGAAAGAAAGAAAAATTATGAGCTTGCTCAGGATATGCCGCGTGAGGTTATTTTGATTACAGATGCCTACTACAGAACAGCTCTCGATAACCAGATGAAGGCAAATTCTGATTACTATGCAAAACGCGCGGCACTTGAACAGTTTGTAGGAAATGATGTGTTTTCGCAGTTTGAACAGGATTTGAAAAAACGGGAAGAAAAAGAAAAATGATATTCATTCCGTTTGAAATAAAATCCGGTTTTGAAAATATGCAAAAAGATGCCGGGCTGCTTGAAAAATCCATAGAAACAGGCTGTAAAGACCCAATTTTCAGACTTTACGGCTGGTCACCAGCTTGTGTTTCGCTTGGCAGAAACCAGAAAAGTGACTTTATTGATGAAGAATTCTTAAAATCAAATAAAATTGATGTAGTAAGACGTTTAACAGGCGGCCGTGCGCTTTTACACGATGATGAGATTACATACAGCTATGTTTGCCCGGTCTCCGCTCTTGAACACGGAGAAAATGTTACTCAATCGTATAAAGAGATTTCACAAATTTTTATAGACAAATTTAAAAAACTCGGTATTAACCTTGAATTCGGAGGAAAGCCAGCAAGAGGGCATTTTGATTACTGTATGCTAACCTCAACAGGAGCAGATCTTTGTTACAACGGGAAAAAATTAATCGGTTCCGCACAGTTCAGAAAAGAGGGTTATATCCTCCAGCACGGATCAATTCTGTATGATTATAACAGGGAACTGCTTGAAAAAATATTTAAAGAACATATTGATACATCCGCAATTACATGCATAAAGGAAATTAACCCCAATATTACAAAGGATGATATAATCGAAATATTTACACCTGAATTGTAACGAAATGTTAATTAATTTTCCCCATTTAAGCAATTTATTCAGACAAAATTACTTTATATAAATACGGGGAATTAACATTAAGGAGATTCAGGGAAATGCCTAACTTTTACAACATGCCTATTTCATCATTTACATACGACAGCATATACGGTCCTATGGTTCCGCAATACAGACCTTTTGTAAGCGACACAATTATGTTTCCGACAGCAGATGTTTGGACATCAGCTTTAATGGCAGACACAATGGGTTATACAGCCAATATGCCTCAGCTTGATTGGAATTGGGGTACAAAATGGAAGCAGGATTGGAATGCAAACTCTAATCTCCAATCAGCAACTAAAAATTTAGTCGCTCTTGAGTCACAAATTAAATCTCTTATGGAACTTGATACTTTAAATGCATCTCAAAAAGAAAGATTACAAAGTATTTTAGATCAGATTGAAGCACTAAAAGAACGAATTAATAATGCACAAAATTTACAGGCAGCTGAAAAAGAAGCTTTGGCACAAGAAATCAAACAATTAGTGGAAGAATCTATTAAAACTGCGCAAGAAATACAAAAAGAACTTCAGGCAGCAGCAGAGGCAGAAGCAACTGGCGATACTTCGACGACAGACGATTCAAGTACAACATCTACAAGCAGCTCTTCTCATACCGGAGATACGGAAGATAATACAACAGGCTTTGATGCAGAAACAGGCAGACCAGTTGAATTAGGCGATAAACCTGAAAAAGCTGCATTAAGAGGCCTAAACGGCAGATTATTCAATGCTATAGATGGGTGGGGTACGGATTATGACGCACTTAAAGCTGCAATTATTACCAACGGAGAAATAAATGCGGGCAATATTATTGAACTTATTGACAACTGGGAATTATATTACGGTGAAAATCAGTTATCATTTGATAAAATAAAAAATCTCGATTTTACTAATTTTAACGATACAGATAACAGCGAATGGGATCAAACTCTTATCAGCAGACTTATAGAAGATTTAGGTCATTATGAAAAGAAAGAATTTGTTCCGGTATTATTGAATGCTTTGATTACCAGAGCAGAAGCAGCCGGAGTAGATGATAGCAAAATTCAGGCCTATATTTCTAAAATAAATAACGAATTAGGCGAATGCTGTATAGGCGAAAAAGAAATCGTAAAAGGATTACTCGGTATTTACAAAGAAATCAAACTTCAAGAAGCTGAAAACGCCGAAAAAGAAACAGAAGCCCAGGAAGCTAAGGAGGCCGAAGACGCGCGGAAAAAAGCTGAAGAAGAAGCAAAAATACAAGCCGAAAAAGAAAAAACAGAAAGCGAGGCTAAAGCAAGATTTGTAAAAGCTATGCGCGATGATTTAGGTGATAAAGAACTTGAAATGTCTAATGATATCAAGTATGAAGACGGAATATTCAAAATTGAAATAGAAGGAATAACATATGAAGGCAGAACTTATGCACAATTAGCAAAAAAACTTAAAGATGACGGATATGAGCCAAAAGAATTTTTAGTTAAAGAGCAATTTGATATGGCTGCATAGTTAAAAATTTGTACATTGAAAGTTACAGTGATTCCTCATAATGGTAAAAGAAGGCGGGAGCCCGCAGAAAGTAAGTAGGTTAGGTGAAAGTGAAGAAAAAGTCCTTGGTTTATCAAGGACTTTATTTTTTATAAATATTTTCAGAATTATCACTTGGTCTACATAACATTTATGCGCTTCTTCGCCTAAATGTCATTCTGAGGGCATAGCCCGAAGAATCTCATATTTTAGGCTCAGAATGACAAATTTATTTTATCTTTACGTACATCAATGGATAATTATGAATGTTTTTAATTATCCTATACTACAGAACCACGATATTGCTGCTCAAGATATACCGAAGCAATAGCTATATCATTCTGGGTCGTAATTTTTATATTTTTGTAACTGCCGTCGAGAATATAAACTGTTTCCCCGAGTTGTTCCAGCATTCCCGCGTCATCCGTAAAATTCTGCCCGTATAATTTTTCATGAGCCTGTTTTATCAAATTGTATTCAAATGCCTGCGGAGTTTGGGTATTATATAGTCTTGAGCGGTCAATTGTTCTTATGATTTTCCCGTCTACAACCTCTTTGATTGTATCAACTGTTTTTGTTGCAACTGTCAATGCTTTTTTCTCTTTAACCATTTCTATTGTACGATTTACAAGCTCCGTTGAAATCATAGGTCTTGCGCCGTCATGTATCAATACATAATCGCATTCACAGGCCTTAAGCCCGTTATATACAGATGCCTGGCGTGTAGCCCCGCCTTCTATTATTTTTACTTTAGGACTGTTTTGAAAAATCTTATTTAAATCTTCTATAATATTTTTATTTGCACAAATTATAATTTCGTCTACATTCGATGCTTCAAATGCTTCAACCGTATATTTTATAACCTCTTTACCGATATTCAATGTATTTTCAATGTCCGCGCCAGAGGCTTCGCCTCCTTTTATAACCTTTTTACCGGTATTCAGGGTATTTTCAATGTCCGCGCCAGAGGCTTCGCCTCCTTTTATAACCTCTTTACCGCTATTCAGGGTATTTTCAATATCCATGCCAGAGGCTTCGCCTCCTTTTATAACCTCTTTCACATAAATTTTTTCAAGCAGTTTATTCTTGTTGCCGAAGCGTGATGATGTTCCGCCCGCCGGTATTATTGCATTAACTTTAAAGTGCATTTTTACTCCTTAAAATGATTAAATAGGCTGCTATCCGGTTCCGTAAACCGCTTTCCGTCAAAATTTACAGATGCGGAACCTTCTTTTATATCTCCGATTATCGTATAATCGGAAATCTTTTGCAACAGGCATTCGGGAACAGCTGCAACAAGCTGATAGTCTTCCCCGCCGTATAAAACCGTCCGCATGTCAACCACAGGGTCATGCGGAATTTTGCCGGTATCAATATCCATTACACAATTACTTGCCTGTGCGATTTGAAAAAGTGCATCTGCAAGACCGTCTGAGGTATCCATCATTGCGTAATCTTCCCTTATATTTTCCGCTATTTTACGTGAAAATTCTATCTGAGCCTCAGGCATAAGATGCGCTTTAATAAATTTATTATTTATTCCATCATGCGGGCTATCTTTTTTAAACAAGAGTTCAAGCCCCTTTGCACTGTTTCCGTGTTCCCCGGAAACAATTATCTTGTATCCGGACTTTGCATTTTTTCTTGATGATATTTTTCTTCCCTTGACGGAACCTATTATTGCCGCTGAAATATAAATCTTATCACTTCCTGTTATATCTCCGCCTGCAACCTGAACATTTTTGGCAGCATCTTTTACTCCTTTATAAAAGTCTTCAATAAATCCGTTATCAGTATCTTTTGGTAACGATAAAGAGATTGTTATATATTCGGGTACCGCACCGCTTGCGCAAATGTCGCTCACATTTACCATAACGGTTTTATATCCAAGCTGATACGGGGTTATGAATTCTTTTTTAAAATGAATATCTTCAACCAGGCTGTCCTGGCTTATAACAATGCCCAAATCTTTTAAATATGCACAGTCATCCCCTATATACGGAGAATTTAATGTTGATTTAATTATTTGAATAAATTCTTTTTCTTTCATCAGATATCATGATCTATAAGTGACACAAATTCCTGTACAAGAGCGGTATTCCATTTTTTACCCGCATCTTTTTTTATAACATCAAGTGCCTGTTTCGGAGTCAATTCCGCCCTGTATGTTCTCGGTTCAATTAAAGCAAAATATGCATCTACAATAAGAATAATTTGTGATGTCATAGGAATTTCTTCTCTTGCAATTTTCGACGGATAACCAGTTCCGTCCCAATTTTCATGGTGGTGTTCTATTATCGGGATAATATCCTGAACATAGCTTATCGGCTTAAGAATTTCTCTTGCGGCAATAATCGGATGTTCCTTTATGTGGTCTCTTTCTTCTTCGGTCAACGGAGCTGTTTTTTGAAGTAGGGACTGCGGAAGCATTAAATTCCCTATATCATATAAAAGCATCGCAATTTTGAGTTTATCTATATCATCTTTTGAAAGGTCAAAACGTTTGGCCAGACTAACTGCAAGCAAAACTTTTGATTTAACCGTTCCTTTATGATGCAGCGGGTTATACGATTGTGTAAGCATGTCCGCCACAGAGTAAAGCATTTCTTTTGGAATTTCGTTCTCTTTATTTTGAAGCTTGTTTTTAATTTCCTCTGTCAAATCCGGGTTAATCGGAATATTATGCCTTGACAATATATCCGTAAATGTATTAATTGCAATTTCCTGCCAGCTTGTCTCGGATATTGGTTTTGCAAGAGTAACACGGTTTCTTCCGTTTCGTTTTGACTGGTACATAGCCTGATCTGTAAGTTCCAGTATGTCTTCTATATTATCCGAATGCTCCAAAAACGTTGCAACCCCGACACTTGCCGTAATATGTCCTATTGTGTCAAGAGTTTGTTCTTCAAGGGCTTTACGAATTCTTTCTGCTGCGGCCATTGCGCCTTCGGAATCAACACCCGGCAGAATTACATTAAATTCTTCACCGCCCATACGTGCTGCCGTATCTATTGCACGGGCATTTTTCTTAAGCACATCGGCAACTGTTTTGATAGCCAAATCTCCGTAGGCATGTCCGTATTTGTCATTAATTTCTTTTAAATGGTCAAGGTCAAGACCTATAATACTAAAAGGCTGTTTTTGACGCATGGCACGTCTTACCTCTTTTTTCAGATATTCTTCAAAATATCTTCTGTTGTATAAACCCGTCAGCGAATCTGTTACGGCTTGGGATTTAACCTCTTCAAACAGACCGGCAATTGTTATTGCCATTTCAACCTGCTGGGCAAAAATAGTTAAAAAGTCGGTTTCCCCTTCTGTTAAGTCTTTTCTGGAAGAAAATACGTTAAACCATCCGAAAATATTGTTCCTGCTGTATAATGGAACTGTTATTATAGACCTGCTCGGACTGCCCTGAACCACTTCATCTATAACTTCATCCGGAGTATCGGGGATTACGGATTTAAGCGTTCCTCCAATATCTGTCGTCTGCAAAATATTTTTTGTTTCGGCAGCACGCGCATAAACGCTTTCACTGTTATAAACAAGACGTCTTGCCTGTATCGGGCCTTTAATAAGTTTATCAACACGTTTTATCGACTCATCATCAGACTGTGCCAAAACCGTAAGATAAATCCCTTTTTCATCTTCGCATTTTTTTATTATGTTGCAGTGCAGATAGCCTAGTTCTCCCTGAATATTATTTACAATGGTTTCCAAAACACTTTGCAGCGGGCGGGATGCGTTCATCATATCCCAGATATGCTGTAAGGTAAGCATTCTTTTGTTTGCAATATTAAGCTCTCTTGTGCGTTCTTCAATTTCTTTTTCAAGCTGAATATTGCGTTCATAAACCTCAAGATAATCCTGTTTGTTATGATACACAATGCTTTCTACTTCTGAAACCTTTTTATAGATGTCTTTTATATTTTCGAAAAAATTCATAAATTTATTATACAATATGTTTTGCGTTTTGTAATATCTTGTTTACAATATTTATAATTTCTTCAGGCTCCGGTTTTCTCCTGCAAAGTCCGGCTTCAGGGCCTGTCAGCGGGCATATTCTTCTGTGGCACGGGAAACAATTCAAATTACCCCTTATTGAATAATATTTTTCAGGGTCGCCCAAAGGCCCGTACATTGTAGCAGGTGTGCAGCAAAAAATTGTAACAACAGCAGGAATTTCCGTTGCGCGTGCAAGATGTGCACTGCCGGAATCCGGAGACATTACAAGCGCAGCACGCGAAAATAGTTCCACAAGTTCCTTCAGCTGTGTTTTTCCGGCAAGATTAATAAATTCACCGCCGCTTATATAATTGATTAAATCGTTATCTTTTTCAGTTCCGGTAAAGACTAGAGAACACTTATCTTTTATTGCATCAACGACCTGTTTCCAGTTGTCTTTTTTCCAGTGTTTCATCTTCCACGTTGTTGCAGGGCATATAACAACCATAGGTTTGGATAAATCCAAACCTTGCAAAAGTTGGTCAACTTTTGCTTTTGTCTCGCTGCTTACAGGCGGAAGTGTATATTTAATTTCATCAGTACCTTCAAGCCCGAGATATTTTGCAAACTGCATATACTGAATAATTATATTTGTGGTGCAATTCGGGTTCGGGGCGCGTTTTACAACTTCATTCCCCGCGTAAGTAGAAAATTCCCTGCTGTGTTCAAAAACAAGCTTTCTTTTCGCGCGTGCAATAAGCATCCACTGCATACTCTTAAACATTCCCTGCGAATCTATTGCAACATCAAAATGCTCTTTTCTTAATTCCATTGCAATTTTAATAAATTCTATAATATTTCCAAGGCAAAAACCCTTCTTTTTCCACTTTTGAATAGGAATAAGTATTGCTTTTTTCACGGCCGGATTGTCTTTTATAACGTCGTAACCTTTTTCCGATACAAGCCAGGTAATTTCATAACCGTTCTTTTGCAAGACATTTGCAAGCGGAATATTAAATATAATGTCGCCGAGCGAAGACAATTTTATTAGAAGAAGTTTTTTCATAACACCCGCTCCTCCAAAAATGCCGCCCCGATTACACCGGAAAAATCGCCCAGCGCTGCCTTTTTAAACTCAATTTTTGCGGCCGGTACTGGCAGAGATTTTGCACGTGCTTTTTTTATTGTTTTTTGCTAAAAATAATCAACAGCTTCAATCAGCCCGCCGCCAAGAATTATTAACCCGGGGTTAATAAAGTTTATAACGCTTGCAATTCCGCCTGAAAGGTACTCTGAAGCTTCCGTTACACATTGAAGAACAAGTTCGTCTTCTCTTTCTATTGATTTTTGAATCATGCTTGATGTAATGGATTTTCCCGGTTCAAGGTAGTCCTGAATACAGGATTTACGCCCCTTTTTCAAAGCTCCTTCAATTCTTGTTTCAATAGCGGAACGCGAAGCATAAGCTTCCAGACATCCATGAGCTCCGCAGGCGCACTGCCTACCGTTCAAATCGACAATTATATGGCCTATTTCGCCGGCTGTCCCTGTTGCCCCGTAAATAATTTTGCCGTTTTTTACAATAGATGAGCCGACCCCCGTCCCGACAAAAATACATACAAAATCATTACAGCCTTTGCCGGCGCCAAATTTCATTTCCCCAATAGCAGCTATTTCAACATCATTGCCTAGGTAGACGGGAAGATTAAAATGTGTTTCCACAATTTTTTTAATATTTAAATTATAGCAATCAAGATTAGGGGCTCCGGTTAATATTCCGTTTTCCCTGTCAATCTGGCCCGCTGCTCCAATTCCGATAGAACTTATTTCATCAGGAGTAATGTTACTTTCGGCAAAAAGTTCTTCAATACCTTCAATCATTTTTTTCATTATACTGTCTGAACCTTTTTGCTTTTTAGTTTTCTTTTTTACGTAGCGGACAACCTCGCCGGTAAGTCTGTTTACAATAGCAAGGAGAATTTTTGTTCCGCCTAAGTCTACTCCAACTGAATAATTTTTCATATATTTAAAATTATATATAAAAAACTTTAAATTTGCAAAAAGTTTGATTATCTGCTAGCATATTAATAATATAAAGGGGATATGTTATGAGATTTATGAAAAAGTTATTTATTACTCTTGTGTTAATGTTATTCACTTATCAGAGCGGCTTTTGCGCTGATGTCTGGGTAAACGATTTACGTAAATTATTTTTAAATAATTCTGCAATTATTTATGAAATAAATTTAAGAACTTTCGGAGCACAGGATACCAACAAAAACGGTATAATTGATTTTGACGAGGCAGAGGAGAGCGGAACTTTTTTAAATGCCGTTCAACGTCTGGATGACCTTGCTCAAAAAGGTATAAATACAATTCATGTCATGCCGATAACTCCCGTGGGCAAAACAAAAGCACTCGGGACAGCAGGGTCTTTGTATTCCGCTTTAAGTTTTGATTCTTTAAACCCTCAGCTTGCAAGCAAGCAGAGTGCCTTATCAGTTGAAGATCAGGCAAGAAAGTTTATTGCAGAAGCACATAAACGTAAAATTCGTGTAATAATAGATTTGCCGTCATGCGGTTCTTATGATTTATATATGCAGCGTCCGGAATTATTTGTGAAGGATAAATCTGGACAGCCGGTTGTTCCTGCTGACTGGACCGATGTCAGACTGTTAAATGCCGGAACAGAAATTGCTGTAAACAAAGATGTTTATAACCTGTTCAAGGGTTTTGTGGATATGGTTAT
Organism: Candidatus Gastranaerophilales bacterium; assembly: GCA_944326655.1. GTDB lineage: Bacteria > Cyanobacteriota > Vampirovibrionia > Gastranaerophilales > Gastranaerophilaceae > Stercorousia. The sequence goes on from CALVEX010000060.1 coordinate 10,616, forward strand.
TGACTTAGGGGCAGACGGAATACGGGCAGATGTCGCAACAAACAAACCTGCCAAATTTTGGAAAGATTTGATTGCTTATTCAAGAACAAAAGACCCCCAGTTTTTATGGCTTGCAGAAGCTTCCGAAAGCTGGACTGAACCTGTTTCCCAGTACGCCGTGTTTACTCCGTACAACAAACTTCTTGAAGCCGGTTTTGACGGATATTACGGAA
>CALVEX010000061.1 GCA_944326655.1 Candidatus Gastranaerophilales bacterium
GATTTTAATGCTCCTGTACCGTGTCCGTGAATTATTGTTACACAGGCGAGGTTTGCAAGGCTTGCTTTATCAAGGTAAAATTCAAGACTGTCAAGAGCATCTTCCACTTTGTAACCGCGCAGGTCAAGCGTACTTGAAATATTTGTTCTTCTTAATTCAAATTTTTCAAGAGAGGCCGGGCGGTAAATATTTTCTTTCTTTTCAAATGATGAATCGTAAGGTGCAAGCTTATCGCATTTGATTTTTGTTTTGAAGTTACCCATTTGAACAGTTATATAGTTATTTTTATCAGGAAGCGAAAGAACTGTAACAGTCTGGTGAAGCTCTTTCAGTATTAATTTGTCGCCTATTTTGACATTTGCCCATACAATTTCTTTATACTGCTGTTTTTCATCAAATTTAGAGAGTTCTCCTTTGAACTTTTTTTCGGTCTGTGCAAGTCTTGCGTATGATCTTCTGGCAATTTTTTCTGACTTCTCGCGTCTCAATTCATCAAGAATTTCTTTAATTTCTCCTTTTGCTTCAAGCAGTTCGCGGTCAAATTTGTCTTTTATTATTTTGACGGTTTTCTTTTTGTCTTTTTTTACCTGTTCAAGAGAATTTTCATATTCTGCTTTAAGATTTTGCGAGGTCTCTTTTAAATTTTCAGCTTCTTCAAGGTTATGTGCAAGTTTTGCCTGTGTTTCCTGCAGCTTTTCAACGACAAGTATTGAAGGGTCTTTTGTTGAGACAACAATATTTTTTGCTTTGTCAGTCAATTCTTTATCAAGACCTAAATTTGCCGCTATAGAAATTGCATTGCTCAAACCGGGTATTCCTATAAGTAGTTTATAAGTCGGCTTCAAGCTTTCCGTATTAAATTCAACAGATGCGTTTTTGAAATATGGATTAAGATATTCAAGTGCTTTTAATTCCCCGTAGTGGGTTGTAATCGTTGATAAAACTCCTTTTTGTGCAAGTTTTTCCAGTATCACCTGTGCAAGAACAGCACCTTCTACGGGGTCAGTTCCTGCGCATATTTCGTCTAAGATTACAAAGGACTTTTCATTACTCTGTTTTAAAATTTCTATAATGTTTGTCATGTGAGATGAAAATGTGGAAAGGTTTTGCAAAATGCTTTGATCATCTCCTATATCGGCGTAAACATTTTCAAACGGATAAACTTTTGCCGCTGTACAAGGCAGAAACATTCCTGTTTTTGCCATAAGGATAAACAGGCCTATTGTCTTTATCGTAACTGTTTTCCCGCCGGTATTCGAGCCTGTAATTATAACGGACTTGTAATCTTTCCCGATTTCAAAATTATTTGTTACCACATTTTCAACATTGTCAATCAATAGCGGATGCTTCATATTTTCAAACTCAATGAATTTGTGAGTAACAATTTCGGGTTCCGTTGCGTGAATTTTTACTGCATAGCGCGCTTTTGCAAAATGATAATCAATTGTTGCAAGAATTTGTTCGGTTAAAATAAGTTCTCTTATTTTATCTTTAACGAGAGATGTCAGGTTTGCAAGAATTCTAACCATTTCTGCGTGTATATTAGCTTTAATCTCTCTTATTTTGTTATTCAGCGGAACTATCTGCTGCGGTTCTATATAAAATGTCTTGTTTGTTGCAGAAACATCGTGTACAATTCCCGGAACTTTGCTTTTTGAAGATGCCATTACCTGAAAAACAATTCTGTCATCCCTTGTTGTATAAATATTTTCCTGAAGATGTTTCGAGAAATCTGCTGAATTTAAAAGAGAATTTACGGTATTTTTCAAGTTTTTTTCATTGTCGCGCAATGCAGAATAAAGTCCCTTGAGTTCAGGTGTTGCATCCTGCTTTATATTCAAGTTTTCATCGAATGTAGAAAATATCTTATCTTCAAGTTCTTTATCAACGGTTAAATTTATCGAGGCAATTCTGATTATTGCATCTGCAGGAAGATTTTCAGAAAGGAATTTTTTGACAAGCCTTGATGTTCTTAAAGTTTTTGCAGTATCAATCAGTTCTTCTTCTGAAAGATATGTTGAGCCGATATTTCTTTTAATTTGTTCCATATCTGCAACAAATTCTATTGGTATGTCTGAAGGCATATCAAGAATGAATTTGGCTTCACGAGTGCATTTAAGTTCATTTTTGATTTTAACAATGTCATCAAACGGCAGAGTTTTAAGACAAATTTCTTTACTCTGCGGTGTTTTAGCATAATTTGAAAGTTTTTCCGCTATTTTATCAAATTCGAGAGATTTTCGGCTTTTTTCAATAATATTCATACAGGAATACTACCATGAAAATTTTCTGCAATTGATATTTTGAGTAATTTGTGTTACAATTATAAATGTATATAACAGATAAGGAGCTGTATTATGAAGTGGGAAAGTGCCAAAAGTGTTGTACAGAGAGAGATTGAGAGTTTCGGGGGGGGGGCTCTTGACTTTGCTAGAGGGCAGGAAGATAAGAAGATAGGAAGATATGCCATTATCGGTGAGCGAAGCTCACATGGTATTTGTCATTGCGAGGGAGTGGAACGACCGTCGCAATCGCATAATATAATAGAACCTCACCCCTGCCCTCTCCTTGAAAAGGAGAGGGGGAATAAAACTATTCTCTCTCCTCGGGGGAGAGGGGACGATATCAACTCCCTGAAACGAACTTATTCACCTATTGACTTATTAACTTATTCACTTAAGAAAAAACTTGCCGCCTTTACATTGGCTGAGGTTTTAATTACCCTCGGAATAATCGGGGTTGTTGC
>CALVEX010000062.1 GCA_944326655.1 Candidatus Gastranaerophilales bacterium
AAAAACGGAGTAGCAGGGATTTGAACCCTGGATGCAGGTTGCCCCACATAACACCTTAGCAGGGTGCCGCCTTCAGCCACTCGGCCACTACTCCAAGTGCGCATGTAACATGCGGATATGTTTATAATAACATAAATATCTTTTTTCGTAAATAAAAATATACAAATTGTCAATTTTTTTGCAAATAATGTTTTTATAAATATATAAGAGAAAATATTGGGGATGTTTTATGGGGAAATGCGACATAGCAATTAATCTTATAAAAAGATGTGCTGGTTTGATGAAGCCAAGCTGTAAAACTAATTTTGTGCAAGCGGAGAAAACTCTTAATATAAAGGGATTAACATATTGTCCTATAAAAGGAGATTGTTTTCAATCCAGTCTTCCCAAAACATTGAAAGGTGCTTCAAATGACGTTCTTGACTCAATTAAGCCTTCACAGTTCAAAAATATTTTAAATTCAAGGTCTGATATTTCCGCTCAAATAATTGAAAGTATCGACACAGTTGATAAATTGGCTTTATATGATGATTTGATGCCTATTTTGAAGCAAAAAAATATGTCAGATAGAGAAATAAATAATTTTTTCAAGAATGTTTTTGAAGATTGTCAAAAATCTAATTCTTTAGCTGATGTAAGAGCAAAAAGAGAAGTTTTATCTGATTTATTGGCGCAGGGATATGATGTTAATATGTTGAGCCGTATTCCGATTACACACTTTAACAAAAATCAAATAAAATATATTTTAGATCAAGCTGAAACGTTACACAAATTATCACAAGATTCATGTAGTATAAAATTATTTAAACTTAAAAATATTCCTGAAATTGTAAGGTATGTTGATGATAATAATATAAAATATCTGTCGGAATGTCTAGAATTAACGCAAAACCCGCAAAATCTAATTTTTTGGAATTCTGATTCTTCAAAAATTATTAAAGAGTTATGTCAAGACCCTAAACATTCAACATATATTTTAGAAACAATTTTTAGAAGAAAATTGTCTTATAATGATGTTTTAAAAGTTGCAGACGGCGGTAAAATTTCAGGAAGAAATTCGGATTTACTTGAATTTTATAATTTTGACAAACTTAAAGACATTGGATTGGATGATTTAGACAAGTTATCAACAGAAGAAAAGAAATATTTGCTTGACGGTTTTGTTTCTGTAATTCGTCCGGGGGATACAAATGCTTCACGAATGTCATATTTAGCTTCAAGGATGAAGATATTTAGAGAATTGAATACTTCATCAGCCGAAAATTTCAAGAATGATTATTACAAGATAATAAGATCAATACTGAATTCAATTCCGGAATCTGAAAGGATAATGCTTACAAAAACAAAAAGTATGTATAAAGATATGTATATGGTAAATAATCCCATTCCTGCAATGGTTGATGATATTACAAAATTGCCATACAGTGAAGAACTAATTAATGGCAGGAAAATAAAAGTTGTCGAGCTGTCTAAAGATACTGATAAAAATCTTGCTATTCACCAGACTTGTGAGCAGAGTGGAATATTGAATTTGGAAGCAATGGAAATAACCAATCCTGATGAATTTATATGTACGGGTTTGCGTAAATGTCAAGGTTTTGATGGAATTGATGATATCAGAGAATTTGTGCAAAACGGAAATAAAGCCGAGGGGCTGCATTTTGGAAAAGGAGCTTTTGGTATTGCAGTAAGGCCACGGGATGGTGGTGATACTTTTATTCAGGCAGGATGTGATATCTGGAGTGACGGTTTTACGAAAACACCTTATAATATGATACGTGGGACGCAGGCTCACTTGAATGAGCGCGCATGTTCTTATATTCCCGAATTGATAAAAAAAGAATTAAATCTTTCGCAAAAAGAATATACTTTAAGAATACAAAAAATAGCAAAAGCGACAACTCTCGATGAAATAGAAAAATTAGATCCTGAACTTGCAGGGGCAATTAGAAAAGTTTCAAAAGATTATCCGATGTTTGAAGGGATTATACGGCCTAAAATTATGGGAATTTGTGTTGACGCTAATAGCAAAGTGTCCGATGATGTCCTTGATTACTGCGCAAGGCATGATGACGTAAGATTGGTAAAAATTTTGGGGTACTAATTATATATTGACCCTTAGTATTACTTAGTGTAAAATATTATTAAAATATTTAGGAAAGGTTTTTTATAATGATCGAAATGAAAGTTATGGGTATTGCACTTGATACGAGAACAGGATCACCTATTGTTGTTTTGCATGATAAGGAAAACAGGAAGGCGCTTCCGATTTGGATTGGCTCAGCCGAGGCCAGTGCAATTATCAGAAAAATTGAAAATTTATCTGTTGCACGTCCGATGACCCATGATTTGATTATAAATATTATTGAAAAAACAGGATATAAACTTGATAGAATTGAAATTAACGATGTTGAAAAAGATACTTATTATGCAACTTTATTTTTAACTAATGATGACGGTAAAACACTGGAGATTGATTCAAGACCGTCAGATGCAATTGCGGTTGCTATAAGGGTTGACGCTCCGATATTTGTTACCGCCAATGTTATTTCAAACGGTTCTGTTTCAACCGATTCTGCCAAGGATGAGGAAGAAGCTCAGGAATTTAAAAAGTTTGTCCAAAGTATTAAACCGTCGGATTTCGCAAAATTGATGAAGGACAATGAACATCACGAAAGTGATCAATAAATTGTTAAAATTGTAACAATTATTTTAAAAATTGAAATCGACTGTCAATTTTATTTTTATTCTATATGAGAACTTATTATGAACGGAATTGAAGCTATACAACCAAATAATATTTTCAGGGTAAATGCGGTAAATCTTTTTGAAAACAGTCGTCAAAACAGGGCTGCATCATCACGCTTTGATTCCGGACTCTTTGCCCAACAGACAAATGAAAATTATAACTTAAATCATCCGAGGGTCAGGGGAAGTGAAACTCAGGCAAGAAATTTAGATTTATTAGCTTAACATCTCTTAATATTTTAGGCAATCCGGGCAATTTTTTATTAAAAAATGTTTTATAATATATATACAAGGGAAAAATTGGAGGGATTATGTCCGGAGAAGTTCATTTTAATCCAAATTTAAGCAGAGTAAGTTATAACTATAATTTAGGAATGCCCCTAAATCCTGCTAAGTTTGTAAGCAATGCTGTAAATAATAATATTGGCGGTTATAATTTAACTTATCCAAACCGAGCAGACAGTATGGATTTTACGACAGCACTTGGAGCACCTGTTTCTCAGGTCGCAAACAGATTAGATTATCAATGCTAGTTTAAAAAAATATTCTGCGAGTAATTGGTTTTATAAATAAGATTGGTTTCCGAAAATGCAGGCGTGAACGAATACACTGTTCGTTCACGCTTTTTGAGCATGCAAAGTCCGATTACTTTTTCATCATCTTTAAAAAAATTTTTTAAAAATTCCATATTTACAACTTCCTTCTATTTTTATTGTATAATATTTTTAATGACAGGTAAAATTAAGTCAATATAAGGAGAAATATTATGGCAGGAAAAATTACAAAAGATATGAACATTATGGATATTGTTCAGCAATGTCCGGAAAGCATTGAAGTATTCCAAAAATACGGATTAGGCTGTATCGGCTGTGCAGCTGCTCATTTTGAAAACCTTGAAGCAAGTGCAAAAGTTCATGGTTTTGATCCGGATGCAATGGTTGCAGATATCAATGCATTAATTAAAGATTAGTTGAATTATTCTCAAATATAAATACCCGCTTATTATTTTTGTGTCGGAGATTCTGAAACAAGCTCAGAATGACAACAAATAAGCGGGTATTTTTTTATATTTTTATTTTAGAAATCCTGCCATAGTCGGCTTGCTGTTTGGAACAATTTGAGTTATTTGTGGCTTTTGTGCCTGAGTTTGTGCTTTTTCTGCATTTTTTTGTTCAATGGCCTTTTTAGTCATTTTTTCACAGTATCTTGCAAGCCACATCATAAACATCGGTACAAGTACAATTGTTGAGGCAAAGCCAAATGTGCTGTTTAAAGTTTTTGCGCGGTTAACAAATTTGTTGTCTTTTGACAGGAATTTTTTATATATTTCTTCAAGTTCTTTCGAACCTTTTGCATTTCTGAATGCTTTATCAATCTCATCTAATGTTGCATTTTCAAGAGTTAAGTCCTTATTAAATTTTTTCAGAATTATTTCAGCGTTTTCTTTAACTGTTTTATCTATTTTCAAAACTTTTTTAACGTTTCCGCCGTTTTCCTGCAGGAATGTAAAGAATCCGTTTATTCCATCTTTATAATTAGCTATATTGCTGTATTTTGCAGTAATTTGTTTACTGGTTAATACTTCTATACCGGAACCCGCAGTGACAAAGTTTTTAATCTTATGCAGCAAGCTTTTTGAGTGATCCTGCGGTTTAATATTCAGAGCAAGTCCGGAAAGTTTTGCAAATATGCTTGAAAAACCTCTTGATAAAGCTTTTGCACCAAATAAAATTGCCGTAAAGCTTGAAATGTCTCGAACTAATATTTCTTTGCGTTCTTCATCGCTTTTAGCATTCTTATATCTTGGCGGCAAACAGAAACCGAACAATAATGTCAAAGTCGCAGGAACAGTCATTGAAGCTCCGTTGAATTCAAATTTACTTAATAATTTGCTTAAGTTGCTTTTTTTCATTGCTGTTTCGCCGACGCTTGACATAAAGTTGCCCGTGAATGCCGGATCTTTTGATTTTTCATTTTTGTTTTTTTCTGTATTTTCCGGGCTGCCTTCAAGCCCTTTCAGACCCGGGTCATGTTTAAGTCCGATATTGTATAATTTAGGTATCAATGTAAAGAAGCCAACTACAGCGCCCCACATGCCAAGATTTGTTAGTACTCGTGTTCCGGCTCTATGTTTACTGAAGTTGTGTATGAATTGTTTCAGAGAGTCTGCACTTTGATTTTCAAGTTTAGTTACTCTTGGCAGTACGTCATCTGTATAATCACTTAAACTTTGAGTCAAACGCTGAATGCTTGTCCCTAATTTTTCGTCTTTTCCGTTTATTTTTAACTGAACGGCAGAATTATCAGCAGAAGCTGCAGCATGGGCCTTGCGGATATCCATATATTCGTCGGTCAATTTTTCAAGAAGCTTTTTAGCTTCTTTTTTCTCTTTATTTTTGCGTTTTGTTTCTATTTCAATAAGGTTATCAGCAAATTTTTGGGAGGTTTGTTCTAATAAGTCTCCTCTAAAGCTTTCATCTGTTGAATTACTAAGTGCATTTTTAAAGATTTGTGTATAATAACCTCTTTTAAATGTATCTGCATCTTTTATCCCGTTTGCATTTTGAGATGCATATTCAGCAAGATTTTGTCCGAGGGCATCTATGTGGCTGACATGTACATTGTTGCCTTTGCCGGATTTCTTTTTAACTATACTCAAAATTCCAAGCGGAATTAAAAATACGCTCGGACCGCTCAAAATTTCTCGGATACCTTCGCGCCGTGCAAATTCCCAGTTAAGCGGCCCTGTTTTTTTACCGGTTTTTTCATCTTTTTTACGGTTTCTGTTAAGTCCCTCATAAATTCTCGGGGCAACCATGCCAATACCATCCTGAGCTATAAAAGACGCGGCAAATCCGCCTTTTTCAATAGTATCCATCAACAAAACCACAGGGTTAAAACTGCCTGTGAATGACTGTTGATGTTGTTTTTGATTTTCACGATTGTTAGAGCGGTTGTGTTTGACAACTTCTGTTGATGAATTGATTGCTTTTACTGACATGTCCCTACTTTACTGTTTTCATAACTACACACATATTTAAAAACTAATTGGTTACACTTATTGCTTTTTTTTGTCCGGTTTTTTACAAAAGTTTAAAAAGGTAATAAATGTATTAAGTGTATTTATTATACTTAATATTTGTAAAACTTGCAAGTTTTTTACTACAAATATAACAATAAATTTACAAAAAAGTAATAAACCTTATTATAAGATAAAAAATCACCTGGTTGACTATAAAATTGACACTATTTTTTGTCCGGTATAAACTGGTTTTTATGGAAGTTAATGTTATCGGAGCAGGATTGGCAGGTTCTGAGGCTGCCTTACAGTTATCTAAAAGAGGAATAAAAGTTAATTTGTATGAGATGCGTCCGTTAAAGTCTACCGGTGCTCATAAAACGGATAAGTTTGCAGAATTTGTTTGTTCAAATAGCTTGGGTGCTTCGGATTGCTCAAACGCGTCAGGGCTTTTAAAGAAAGAAATGGAGCTTTTGGGCGGTGAATTAATAAAGCTTGCACGGGAATATTCTGTTCCTGCGGGCAATGCGTTGGCAATTGACCGTGAAATGTTTTCAGAAGCTGTTACGAAAAAAATTGAAAATGACAATAATATAAATATTATAAGAGAGGAAATTACGGAGGTTCCTGAAGGATGTGCTATTATTGCATCCGGGCCTTTGACTTCAGATAATCTTGCGGATTCCATAAAAAATTTTACAGAGAGTGAGCATTTACACTTTTTCGATGCAATTGCGCCTATTGTTGAAAAAGACAGTATAAATTTTGACAAAGCTTTTTGGGCGAGCAGGTATGATAAGGGAGAAGCTTCTTATATAAATTGTCCAATGAATAAAGAAGAATATGATAAATTTTATAATATTCTTATTAATGCACCAAGAATTGAGTTAAAAGAATTTGAAAAAAATGCGAAATTTTTTGAAAGCTGTCTTCCTATAGAAGTTTTGGCCTCACGCGGTGTTGATACTTTACGTTTCGGGCCGATGAAGCCTGTAGGTCTTGTAGATAAACGCACAGGAATTGAAAATTATGCTGTTGTTCAATTAAGACAGGATAATTCCGCTAAAACGTTATTTAACCTTGTCGGTTTTCAGACCAATTTGAAATGGGGAAGTCAAAAAGAGCTTTTGCAGTCTATTCCGGGGCTTGAAAACGTAAATATTGTTCGTTACGGGGTTATGCACCGAAATACGTTCATAAATTCTCCCAAAGTTTTGAAAGCTTCATTACAGGCCAAAAAGCGTGATGATTTATTTTTTGCAGGACAAATCACGGGCACTGAAGGATATACGGAATCTATTGCAACAGGCATGCTTGCTGGGATTAACGCTGCACGTTTTATAAACGGAGAAAAACTTCTTGAACTTCCGGATATAACCATGCTTGGAGCTTTGACCCGTTATATAAGCGATATTAATCATGAAAAATTTCAGCCGATAAATTCAAACTGGGGAATTGTTGAGCCGGTAGTGCTTCCTAAAAAGGAGAGAAAAAATAAAAAACTGAAGTCGGAATTAATTGTAAAGCGTTCGATTGATTTTATAAACGGCATGTACTAAAGGCGGTTAGAAAAATCGTATAAATTTCCAATCTTCCATATATGAGACCCTGAAACAAGTTCAGGGTGACAGTTTCCTTCACTGATTAGTGAAGGAAACTGTGATATAAATTCCGGAAACTCCGACTTGTATTTTTAAATAAAACTGATATAATTAACATATTGGTTGGATTAAAGTTTAAAAGAGGTATAAAATGGGAATTAAACAAGGTTTCACTTTGGCGGAAATTTTAATTACTCTCGGTATAATCGGCGTAGTGTCTGTTCTTTCAATGCCTACACTTGTAGTAAACTATAAGAAACAAACTTATGTAACTTCTTTACATAAAGTATATAATGAGTTTAATCAGGTCTTTGAACGCTATCTTTCGGATCAGAGGGTTGAGACCCTTGCGGAAACCGAACTTATGGGTGGTGTAAACAGTGTAGGAGCTTTTTTAAAAGACTATTTTAAAATAGCAAAAGAATGCGGAGCCGGAAGTACGGCCTGCTTTGGGGATTCATATACAACGCTAAAAGGGACTTCCGCCCAAGAGCTTGTAAATATCAATGTCGGGCATGCTGATGCCTATTCTGTTATGCTTACAAACGGAGCCTCTATTTCAATGAAAATTGCTGGTAATTGTAATAATAATGCTGAAAACAGTAACTATTGCGGTCTTATCTATGTTGATACTAATGGTGCTAAGGCTCCTAACAGAATAGGAAGAGATTTTTTTACAATGTATTTCTATCCTTCCGGGAATATAGATGAGGCTCAAACAGGTTCAGATACGAGAGAGAGTTATTTTACGTTATTGTGTCAAAATGGGTTTTTAATTGGTTGTTTCGGCAAAATTCTTAATGATAACTGGAAAATGAATTATTAATATTAATATAAGCTGTAAGCCGGACAAATGTCCGGCTTATTTTTTTGTATAAAAAATTACGTAATTATCCCCTTTACGTACAAAAAATTAAATAGATGTCATTCTGAGCCTAAAATATGAGATTCTTCGGGCTATGCCCTCAGAATGACATTTAGGCGAAGAATCGCATAATTGTTCTGTATGTCATGGGATAATAATGAATAATCTCATTCACTATTATGCTTTTGTATCAAGATTTTGTTGATTTTGAGGTTTTTTATTTTTGTCTTCAAGTCCTAAAAATTTGAGCGCAGGATGTATAAATGCGTGGCTTACCTGAGGAGCGAGGATTGCCAGACCAAGAACAGAGCCTATAATATTGCTTAGTTCTACAGCGCCTTTTACATATGCAAATTTTTCAGGATTTTGTTTTTTCAGTTCTGCTATTAATGTATCATTATATTTTTCTTTTACTTTTGTTTTGCTTGCCGGCAGTTCTTTGTTAAGAGTTGTAAGCCTGTTATTTATAGACGGGTTATCAGCAAGTTTTCTGTAATGCATATATTCTTTAACATCTTTAAAATGTTCAAATCCATGGGTATTTTTAAAGATTTTTTCTTTTGCAAGTTTAAATCCGCCCTTTTTAAAGACAGGTACAATTAATGCCATATAAACAGCAAGGCATGTTGCCTGATATAAAAATTCTTTTGCTGCTGCATATTGTTTTGTATCTGAATCTATATCATTATCAATAAGAATAAATCCAGGTCTGCCGATTGATTTTAAAGTTGTTTCTATTGCAACAGACTGTGTTGTATTTTGTGCAACAGAAGCTAAATGAGAGCTTGTAAGTATTTTTTGTACTGCACCTATCATAAGCCACCTACCCTCAGACCGGTTTGTGGTCTGCTTGTGAATGAGCGCATTTGCGGAAATACATTTTTATAAGATACATGATTTACCGAGGCCGGTATATATGCCATTTCCGGTTTTTGTTCAGGTTGTTTTGGATGCTTTTTATCATCAGGAGCTTTCAAGCCCATTGCATCCATGATGGGTTTTATTGCGACAGAGCACAGACCCGGAATTATAAATAAAGCGGCAGCACAAACACCTATAAACATAAGATTTTTTTCTGCCCTGCCGGCAAGAGCTTTGTCTTTGCTAAATGCCTTTTTTGCAAGGGCGCCTGCAAGCTCCCCGCTAGCCCAGTAAGCAGGTATTGCTATAACTTCCGTAAGCCCTTCTCTTAAAGCTGTATATTTTTTTGTCTCCGGATTTTCTGTTTTGTCCATCATGGTGAATGTAGGACGGCAAATCCCTTTAACCGTCGCAATTGCCATTACCACGTATGTAGGTTTGTTATTTTCACCCAGTTTTTTACAGGTGCGTTTTATTATATCTGCCAGTGCCATAATTCCTTAAAGCTTAAAATCCGTAAATAAAAATTTTTGCCAGTGTGTGTTATATTTGTTATAATATATTACGAAAAAAAATATTTGCAAATAAAAAATGAACTTTTTTATTTTTTAATCGTTCTAATAGTATAGAGGTTAAAAAATCTTTAACAAAATCTATACAGAAGGACCGAAAAATGAAAGAAAAATGTACTAAATACGAAGCTCTGTTTACATTCGGCAGTGATGAAACTTTAAAAGAACACCTGTTAACATGTGAAGATTGCCAAAAAGAACAGGAAGTCATGGATAAAGTTTCCGGTTTGCTGAGAGAGGTAAGACCGTATTACAAAGCAAAAAGGAAAAACGCGGCAAAGTTAAAGGCTGCCTGCGCCGTATTTGCAATTTTGTTAAGCGGAACAACGCTGGGAGTGGTTAATTTGAACACGGATATTTCCGATACTATAAAATACGGAACAACTTTGAGCGCGGAAGATTACGGTTTTCCGGTAGATTCGTACGGATTTTTAATGGTGGAATAGTTAATGGATTTTAAACAGCTTATAAAAAGCAATCAAAATAATTTAAGAAGTATAATAAGACTTATTACAAAAGAAACAAATGAAGACTTAGAACAGGAAGTGTACATAAAGGTTTGGAAAAATGCAGAAAAGTACAAAGAACAAGGCTCGTTCAAGAGCTGGATAAATACCATTGCCAAAAATGTGTCAAAAGATTATCTGAAATCATCGTATAAAAAAGTATCTGACAGCGCTGTGACAGATGATGAATATTTAAACCTGATAAAAGATAACAAACCGACACCGGAACTTACTTTAATTAGTAATGACAGACAAAAACGAATACTTGAGGCTATAAACTCACTAAAACCAAAATTTAAACAAACAGTCATGCTGTGTGAAATATACGGGTATTCCTATGAGGACGCGGCTCATAAACTAAAATGTCCGGTAGGTACTATTAAATCGAGACTCTATAATGCCAAAAAAGAACTGGCAGTTATGTTACAGGATTTGTTATAAAAAAAGAAAGGATTATGATTATGATGAAAAAAACTTTAATCATTGCAAGCTTGCTTGTATTTACTTCAACAGCTGTATGTTATGCTTCCGATACTGCTGTAATTACGGAAAAAACGGCTCCGGCTGCAGAACAAGTGCAAACTCCGCCTGCAAGACCTGATTTTAAGAAACCGCCTGTAAACCCTGAGATGAAAAAACGTCAGGCAGATTTTGAAAAACGTTTGAAGTTAACAGATGAACAGAAAGCACAGGCTGAAG
>CALVEX010000063.1 GCA_944326655.1 Candidatus Gastranaerophilales bacterium
AAGATAAGTTAAGATTTTTTCGTAATCTTTTTTAATTTTTTGCTTCTTTTCGGGAAGTATATCTTTGAAATAACTCATTGTCTGGTTGTAGCCGGATTCAATTAATTCATTTCGCTTTGCCTCATTCATGTTAAAATCAACAATTAAGATATCTCCCGTGTTTAATACTATATAGTCGAATTTATCTTTATTGCCGTAAATACTTGTTATAAAAGATGTTGACATCGCGGTCATGCAGCTGTAAACGGCGTTTGCATAATCAATTCCGGAAAGGTTGTTTTTGTCGTAGTCCCCTTCAAGCCTGAATTCTAAAATTCTGTCATCTTTATTTAATAAATGTTTGGAAAGCTTCCACATTGGCAGGCTTTTTTGCAGGTCGCCGTCGACTAAAAGAGTATTATTATATTCTATTGGTTTCATAAGCCCCGGCATACAAGAAGATATTCTTATTGCTGAAGCAATTTCATAATCAGGTGTTTCAAAACGTGAAAACTCTTTGCATTCAAAGTTAGATAGATTTGTAGTTATAATAACCAGATTTTTCTCAATATCTTTGAAAGTAACAGCTTTATTTGCACCCTTTTTATATTTTTCTCCGTAGAATTTTATTTCAATTAACTCTCTCACCCATTCAAGGAAAACTTCCCCCTTGCTTATCGCAAAAATCGGTCCTAGGCCTATTGAAATATCTTTAAATAATTCAAAATTTACTTTCAAAAAAATTTGTTTCAGTTCATCTGCAGTATATCCGACCGCCAAAAGACCGGCAATAATAGAACCAACAGAAGAGCCGCCGAATGTATCCGACACAATCCCGAGTTCTTCCATGGCCTTGATTGCTCCGATATACGAAACCCCTCGGATTGCTCCGCCGCCAAATAAACATGTATATTTTAAATTGCTGTCCATATTTTTATTATAATATTATTTAAAATTTATACCTGTAGTAAATAGTGTATTTTTATAATAATTCAAATCATCAGCCGGTTGTACAAATTTTCTGTTTGCTTTTGATGCCGGCAGAAAAACTCCGAATGTTTTGTCGTGATAAACGAGTTTCCAGCTGCCTTCTTTTTGCAGAACATTATATATTGGATAGTATTTTTCAATAATTATAATATCCGGAGGGAAATAGGTGAGAATTTCTCTCCAATGCGGATAAGCCAGACAAAATTCCTTAAGCATCGGCACCATGTAATCATAATAAACTTCTTCGTATCTCCCGTCCATAAATATTTTGTTATCAGGATACAACTTGTATGCAACATAGCTTCCGAGTCCAAAGTTTACAAGGATATTGCCTTTAAGATTATTTTGTTTAATAAATTCAACTTCTTTTACTGGATAATACCCCATGCCTGCCGGCAAAGAAAAGTCCTTGGTTAAAAATGTGAATATTGAAATAAAAAGGAGCATGCCATAGACAACCTTATTTTTCCACTGCGGAAATTTGAAATTTCTGATTAATCTGTAGAAATCTTCATACGTAAAGCAAATTGCGGATATTGCAAAGAACGGCATCAGCTTTACATGACTTATTGCAAGGTAAAACGTAGTTAAAAGTACAATATATTTAACTTTATCGCTTTTTTCATACCATGTTTTAAATCCGTCATATTTAATATTTTTAAATATATCTACGCTTTGGGTAATTATTATTGCAAGCATGAAAAATTTATATATTATGTGCTTAAACAGATGAAATTTTGAAAATAATCCCCACCACTCAATAACGTGTGTTCTCTGCATTGTATTTGCCATCAAGAGAAATTTGATATATTCATATCCCCAAGGATTTATTATTAATGCAGCAGATGAAACCGCAAAAGTAATCAGATATTTTGCAAAACTTTTTTTGTTTAAAAATTCTCCGGCTGCATACATCAAAAGCAGCCCGATGCCCGATACAACCCCTCCATGGATGTTATTCCAGAGGATTACAATAAATGGAATGATAAAAAGCAGTTTATTGTTTCCCCGGCGAACTTTTTCAAGCAAATATATGAATACAGTGAACAGCAGAAAACTAAACATGTGGCATCTTACGGGATTGTTTAAGTTTCCCATAACAGCCATTAAAACAAAAAAGTAGAATAAAATATTGTATGGAGAAATATTTGTTCTTAATTTTACAACTCTTGAGGCAGTAAAAAATATTAAGAACATTAGTACGGCCTGTAGAATTATAAGGCTGTACGGGCCTAGGAATTTGAGGCACAAATAAAAAATTACTCCGGAACCCCATTCATGATCCCACCAAGTATGAACAGGGGTGTAAGAGAGAAAATCTTCTTTTAAAACATGCCCTCCGTCAACGACCCCCATGCCTGCAATAAGTCTTGCCCATAAGTCATAATCAAAATAATTAGCGGCGGTAGAAAATGCCAGAATAATTAAAAATAGTGTTAAATAGAATAATATCCCCTTTTTCATGTCTTAATTTTAGCATAAAAAAAGACTGTTGAAGAATTTCAACAGCCTTTTTTTATTAAAAATTTCCTTAAGCTGCAACAGAGCCTTTAATTTCTCTGATTAAATATTCTGCAACCCATTTAAAATCTTTGTTGCATTCTGCAGCCTGTTTTAAATATTTAACGGAAGCATCGCCGATTCTAATCAAAGTCATAGCAACAACTCCTCTTTTAATACCTCTTACAACCTGTAATTGATCAACAAGCTGCGGGAGTGCTGATGTCCCGATATTAACAAGTTCATTTTCTAATTCATTTTTAGTTGTGTTGTCTGCATTTTCTAATTTTGAAAGAATTTCACTAACTGTTTCCATTATAATTATCTCCATTTATCTTATCTATATTCAAATTATAAACGAAAAAACATGGATATTAAGATTTCCTTACATAATCTTTATATCTTTATAATAATTTTTTTCATATTCCTCTCCTTGAAAATAACTGTCCTCTCTCCTCGGGAGAGAGTTAGAGAGAGGGCTTATTTGGGAAGGTTGGAAGATAAGAGAGTAGGAGGGTAGGCCATTATCGGTGAGCAAAGCTCACATGAAATAATATTCCCTCGCCCCTTGAGGGAGAGGGAACGATATCAACTCCCCGATAAGAACCTATTTACCTATTGACTTAT
>CALVEX010000064.1 GCA_944326655.1 Candidatus Gastranaerophilales bacterium
CATTAATTCTTTAGGCGGAAGTTATATAAGGCAGGCTCAGACAATGTATTCGCTTGTGACAAAGATAGTCCGCGGCGCTGAAAATAATGCCGGCCCCATTCAAACTTGGTCGGATTACTTTGTTAGAGATGAGGAGTTTTTTAAAGAATATATTGAACCACAAATAAAATTTATTACAAAGGTTTCTAACATAGAAGGCGGTGAAACAAATAATTGTCCTGACGAGTTATTACATATGTGTGTTTCTTCATCTAATAGTTTAATTTATTATTACGGCGGGATTTATTCACAGGTTTATCTTCTTGCAAACGGGGCTGCACTTGGATTTTACGTAATGTCTAGTGAACCTGAAGCAACCTTTATTGTTTTTGACGTAAACGGTGAAAAAGATCCTAATATGACAGGTGTTGACATATATGTAATGTCGATTGGGACCGGAGATTTTACTATGGGCGGTGGCGGGGGAAAATTACCGCTAGGGCTGAATCCTGTTGGTATTGGTCTGGATAAAGAGGAGAAAACTAATTATTGTTATAAATCTTCCATAATTAATCCGTTTTACAATATTTCCAGATTAACCTGTCTTGCTCTGCTGATAGATAATGGGTTTACCGATAAAGATTATCCAATAAAAACCTGGGGAAAATAGCTAAAAAAAATCGGACTTTTAAAAGTCCGATTTTTTTTATATATCTTTATAAGAACCCGCGAACCTGTTTGTGTAAATTGTGTGCAATAATTTGTGAGCTTTATGTGAATTTGGTTCTTCAAGGTATTCATTATAAAGTTTTCTGATTGAAGGATTGAAGTGTGATTTTCTGTAAGGAAGTGAAGCATCTTCTTTATAAAGACCTTGAGCACGTTCCTCTTTAATTTTTGAATCGTCGCAGCTTCTTGGCTGGCCTCCGCCGTTGATACAGCCGCCCGGGCAGGCCATTACTTCAAGCATTTGGAATTGAGCTTTTCCCTCTTTAATTTCCCTTAAAGATTTTTCAGCTTCTTTTAAGGTTGAAACAACTCTTACGACAAGTTTTGTTCCTTTCAAATCGAGTTCGATATCACGGCATCTGTTTGAAGTCCCGCGCATTTGTTTAATATCAACATCATTAAGTGGTTCTGAAGTCGCAAATTCGTAAGCTGTTCTCACCGCAGCTTCCGCAACACCGCCGGAGGCGCCAAAGATTGTTCCGGCACCTGTGTATTCCCCGAATGGAGAATCCGGTGCTTCAGGTTCAAGGACATTGAAGTTAATTCCTGCTTCCTTAATCATTCTGCCGAGTTCCTGTGTTGTCAGAACGTAATCCGTATCAGGACGACCATCATGTGTGAGTTCAGGACGCTTGCATTCGTATTTTTTAGCCGTACAAGGCATAATAGCTACAACCACAAGATTTTCTTTATCAATTTTAAAATGTTCCGGTACAAGTGTTTTTAATACCGGTGAAAGCATGCTCATCGGAGATTTACAGCTCGATAAGTGATTAAGCATATCGGGATGTTCTGTTTCCAGATATTTAATCCAGGCAGGGCAGCAAGATGTAAACATCGGAAGATTTTCACCGCTTTTGAGTCTTGATAAAAATTCTGTTGCTTCTTCCATAATTGTTAAATCCGCACCGAAATTGGTATCAAATATCAAATCAAATCCAATTTTGCGTAATGCTGCATTCATCTTGCCGATAGAATTTTCACCCGGTTCAAGTCCGAACATTTCGCCTATTGCAACTCTTGTTGCAGGAGCCATTTGAACAACAACTTTTTTATCAGGGTTTGTAATTTCTGACCATACCTGTTCAACATCTGATTTAATTGTCAAAGCACCTGTCGGGCAAACAGCAACGCATTGTCCGCAGTTTACGCAGTCAACCTGTCCGAGCGGTCTGCCGTTCATAGGCTGAACAACAGTTTTTGAACCTCTGTTGGCAAAACCCAGAACGGAATGCCCCTGAAATTCTGTGCAAGCCCTGACACAGGCTCCGCAAAGAATACATTTATTAGGATCTCTGACAATAGATGGACTTGAAGCATCTATAAGATGGTATTCATCAAGTTCTTTGTCCGGATATCTTATATTTCTTATTCCGTATTCTTCAGCATATTGCTGTAATTCACAATTCCCTGATTTTTCACAGGTTAAACAGTTTCTGTCATGGTTTGCAAGAAGAAGTTCAAGTACGGTTTTTCTTATTCTTCTTGTTCTTTCCGTATTAAGATGAATTTTTAAACCGTTTTCCGGAGGCATTGTGCAGGAGGATTGAATACCTCTGCCTTCAACTTCAACAACACACATCCTGCAAGCACCGAAAGATGTTAAATCCGGACGGTAGCAGAATGTCGGAACATTCATTCCTGCTTTTCTGATTACTTCAAGAAGGTTGGGTTCGTCTGTAAACTCAACTTCTTTTCCGTCTATAAATAATGTTTTTTTATCTGTCATTTTGTTATTCCTTTATTTATGGTGAAGTGTGAAGAGTGATGAGTGAAGTAAAAATTCGTTTCACTCTTCACGTTTCACTCCTTCACTCCAATACTATTGCTTTGAACGGGCAGTTTTGCATACATGCCTCGCATTTAATACATTTATCCTGATTAATGTGGTGAGGATGTTTTATTGTACCTTCGATTGCACCTACAGGACATATTCTCGCACATTTTGTACAACCTCTGCAGGCCGATTCTTTAATAACCAGTTTTTTCATTGCAGTACAAACCCCTGCAGGACATTTTTTGTCTTTAATGTGTGCAATATATTCATCTCTGAAGTATTTTAGAGTTGAAAGTACGGGATTTGGAGCTGTTTTCCCGAGCCCGCAGAGTGAGCCGTCTTTCACTGCGTGTGCCAGTTCTTCCAATGTATCCAAATCTTTCATTTCTCCTTTTCCAGCAACTATTTTTTCAAGTATTTTCAGCATATTTTTTGTTCCTTCTCGGCAGGGAACGCATTTCCCGCAGCTTTCGTGCTGGGTAAAATTCATGAAAAATCTTGCTACTTCAACAATACATGTTTTGTCGCTCATTACAACAAGACCGCCTGAGCCGACCATTGCGCCTGCTTTGGTGAGGTTATCGTAATCCATCGGGATATCAAGATGTTCTTCTGTCAAACATCCGCCGGATGGACCGCCGATTTGAACGGCTTTAAATTTTTTGCCGTCTCTCATGCCGCCGCCGATATCAAATACGATTTCTCTTAAAGTAGTACCCATCGGAACTTCAATAAGACCTGTATTATTTACTTCGCCTGTAAGAGCAAATGTTTTTGTTCCCTTAGATGTTTCTGTTCCCATTTGTGCGAACCAGTCGGCGCCTTTAAGAATAATTACAGGAACATTGGCGAGTGTTTCAACGTTATTAATCAATGTCGGTCTGCCAAACAAACCTTTATTTGCAGGGAATGGCGGTTTAGGCCTCGGCATTCCTCGTTCACCTTCTATAGAAGCCATAAGGGCTGTTTCTTCTCCGCATACGAATGCCCCTGCACCTTCTTTGATATGAATATCAAGAGAAAAATCGCTTCCCATAATATTTTTACCTAAGAAATTTCTTTCTTCCGCATCTTTAATTGCTTTTCTCAGGCGTTTGATAGCCAGTGGATATTCTGCTCTTACATAGATATAACCCTCATCAGCACCGATTGCAAAAGCTGCAATTGCCATACCTTCCAGAAGTTTATGCGGGTCGCCTTCCATAACCGATCTGTCCATAAAAGCTCCCGGATCGCCTTCATCGCCGTTACATACTATATAAGATTTTCCGCCTCTGTTTGCAGCCGTAAATCTCCATTTGCGTCCGGTTGGGAAGCCGCCGCCGCCTCTGCCTCTTAAGCCTGATTTTTCAATTGTTTCTATAACAGCGTCCGGATTATTTTCTTCCAGAACTTTTGATAAAGCCTCATAACCTCTTACGGCAATTGCTTCATCAATACATTCGGCGTTGATATTTCCGCAGTTTGCAAGCGCTGTTCTGGTTTGTTTTGCGTAGAAATTAATTTGTTCATCATTTAAAACATGCTCATGTGTTTTA
>CALVEX010000065.1 GCA_944326655.1 Candidatus Gastranaerophilales bacterium
ATATGCAGGGAATATTTTTGAGTTTGGTTGCAGCACTTGTTCCGACAGCACTTTTGATAGCGGAAACAATGATGCTGAGCCAGACAAAATTTGATATCTATGCCTGCGATGAGTTACTTGCCAAAGTAGATAAAGATTAGTTATGGATTTTTTAAAAGTTATAACAATTATTTTATTTATACTGCTTACCATCTTTACAATAAAAATCCACCCTGATATACATCAGCCAATGATTATTGAAGATGAAAACTTTAAGCTGACAAGAATAAGCGACACAATTACAACAGAAAATCTTCCGGTAACTTCACCGGCTAAAACAGCGTCCCTACCCCAAACTACGACACCGGATAATAATACTGCAGCGCAGACCAAAACAATTGAACTAAAAAATCAGGAGCCGGCCCGCGAAACAAAATATATTCAAACTGAACCGCAGAAAATTAAAAAAAGAGAAAAGAAAGTCGTTCAGCAGGACAACAGAATTGCGAAAAAAAATATTCCTGATGAAACTTCTCAGCTTGAACTTTTACAACGTATTATAGAACAGGCTGAAAAAGAAGAAGAAGCCGCTCCTGTCGAGCTTCCCAAAAACATAAAGCATGAACAAGTTCAACAACAGCCGCAAAAAACACATTCCAACCCGTATATGACCGAGCAGGAAGAAATAATTGCCTGGAACAGGTGGAGAAGCAACCTGCAAAACCAAATTATGAGAAATTCCCAAATTGATTATGCGCCTTTAGGGACATTATTTACATTCACATTTGTTGTTGACAAATTCGGAAATGTATCAAATATAAAAGTTCAATGTTCAAACCCGAATTATATGGAGGCCGCAAGGAACAGGGTTAAACCGGCAATAGCAAATCTTCAGCGCAAACCTATTTTGAAATTCCCGCGCGGTTCGCAAAGAACATCAACTGTTGTAATAGGCGGATTTATAATCGGTACGGAAGAAAGATTTTCAACTCCGGATCAGTTCTCGGATTATGAAAGGATAACTTACTGATGAGTATAAAAAAAATTGCAGTTATTACTATTATTGCTTTACTGATAATCGGGCTTGCCACAGCAATGATTATAAATATAAAACCCGGTATGCATAAAACAATCATGCTGGAAAATATAATTTTTATAAGGAGTAAATAATTGTTAGAAATTATTTGTATTGCACTGTTAATAATATTAGAAGTTCCGTTTGCGATAAAACTTATTCAGGCGCACAAAAATGTTGAAATAATACGCGAAACAGCAATTGTAATTATTATGCTGATAATTTTGCTTATTATTTTCGGAATTTATAAAACAGGCTTATTTGTGATAGGATAAAATTGTTATGTACATATGTAGAGAATGTAAAGCTGAATATAAGACCAAGGTTGAATACTGTGACTGCGGAAATAATACATTTGATTATATAGAAGACTCAAACCCTGCAAAAACACAGCCTAAACCAAAAAATATGACTTTGGAACAAAAATCCGAGCTTGTGTCAAGACTGTTTTTTACTCTTTGCCTTATAATTTCCGTTATTGTATGGCTTATTCCCGTAAAATCAGAGGTAAAACAAGCGCCTGCACAACAAACCAAACCCAAAGCAGAAACAACCCAAATTCCGGATATTGACAAAATATGGGATGATACTCCGATTTACCGTGAGACACAAACACAGACTGAGGTAATTAACACTGAAACAATACCTCTTACATCAGCTCCTGCCGCGACGGATAACCGCATAGCAGTACAACCCCGGAATGAAACGGTAAAAAAAAACTCTCCTAAACCGGCTCAAGCAGTAAATACTCCCAAAGCACCTAAAACCGAACAAATATCAAAACCGGGCAGCTATGAAATAGTTTACAATCCGCCTCCTGTTTCTAAAAAAAAAGAGGTTAAACAGCAGCCTAAACGTATAGAACAGCCAAAACCGTCTTATAACCCCAACAGTCCGGCTATGCTTAAATACAAAGGGGATCTCCGTGCGGCATTGTTTTCAAAATTTGCGGCAGGCAGCATCCCGGGCTCGGGCTCTTGCGAAATAGAATTTGCGGTGGACAAAACCGGAAAGCTTATTAACAGAAAATTCTCACGTGAATCGGACAACAAAACCTTAAACGATGTTGTTTATTACATGCTTATGAGCGTACCGAAATATTTACCGCCGCCATCCGAATACAACGGTCAGACAATAAGAATGAAATTTGTTATAGAAAACGGGAGTTACGAAATTTCTATAAACTAAAATTAAAATTCAGGATAATAACAATTTCTTCATTAAAAAAGTTTGCCGGAAACGGCTTGAAAGGTGCGGCCGCCTTAATTGCAGCGCCGGCATTGTCATCAAGTTCTTTTATTTTGGAAGATTTTAAAATTCTACATTTTTTTACCTGCCCGCTTTTGTCCACAGTCACTGCCATCTGCACAAGCAAGTCTTTTTGCCCCTTGGCAAGAATATCTATTTTCTTTCTCGGAGGAACTTTCCAGTTTTTTATAACCTTTTCTTTTACCTCATTGACATAAGGAGTATAATCCACATACTTTCCATCAGCGCCAAAGGCATAAGATTCCGTTTCAGAAATAAATACCTGAACAGCGTGAAGTTTTCCCGAAGGGTAATCATAAATTATTCTGCATTTTTGAAGCTCCGGACGCCTGAAAGAAACATACTTCAATTCGTTTGAATCGGTAGTATAAATTAATTCCGCACCGCCGTTTTTTACGTAACGATAGGCCTTATTCTGGGTTCCGTCATCCTCTATGAGAGTAAAATCATGATAGTATTTCGGATATTTAGCCGTTTTTACTTCAGGTTTAATTTTACTGAAAATAACTGCAATTGTTTGATTAACCGTTTCATAATTTTTAGTCTGGGTTTCTGTCAAAAATTCAGGTTCAATCTTGACATAAGCCCCCGCAAAACAAGGAGATGCCATCATAAACATTATAGAAACCAGTAATAATATCTTTCTCATAATATACCCCTTTCTATATTGTAGCACAAACATAGAATTACGAACAATTTCCGCCGATTTTTAAAGAATTAATTTAAGAAATGTAAAATTCAAACCGGAAAACCTAAAGTTTTCCTGAAAAAATTCCGATATAAAAAATATGAAAAAATTGGTTGACTTTTTATAAAAAATCGTTAAAGAAAAGTAAAAACAGAAAGGATGTGGGTATGTCGTCAATCAGTTCTATAAGCAGTACACAGTCAATGGCTGTTTCAACTTACAAAAGTGATGAGTTGAGTACTTCCACAAAAATGAAATTGGAAGCTCTCGGGATAGACCCCTCATCAGTAACTTCCGAAGCACAGGCACAACAGCTTATTGCGCAGGCAGAAGCAACAAAACATCAAAATAATTCTGGACAACAACAAGAAAAAGGAGGTAACACATCAGAACAAGCGCTTATTTCTGAAGCAAAAGAACTTGCAGCAAAGGTCGGGGTATCAGTTTCAACTGACGATACTTTGGATGATATTACGGGCAATATAGCTGATCAAATTCAGGTGATGATGGACTCAGGAGATCCGTCAAAAATAAAAACGGCTCAAAAATATCAATCCGAACTGGCTGCCATTTCAGATCAAGCGGACTCAATTTCAAGCACACAACAGAATATTTTTAATGCTATGAACATGATCTCTGTAAGCAACAAATACGCTTTGGGCTTATAGTTGAGAATTTCAGATTACTGAAGAAAGAAATAATTAGTTGGAAAGGCTTTCAAAAATGAAAGCCTTTTTTGTAATTCTATTAGTATAAAAAATACCCTGATGAGTAATGAAGTTTATCTTTAGACTTTCAAAAATATAAATATATATGGATAATTAAACAGTCAGGGGAGAAAATGTTAAAACAATACAAAATCATATTAATTTTATTGTGCCTTATTTTAAATGCAAATTTATGTATATGCGAAGAACTTGTAAGGCAGCAGAGCAAATATCCTGACTATGCTTATGAATATTTAGGAGCGGACAAGTTTGAAAAAATGAACAGAAAAGTTTTTGCATTCAATCTCGGGTTAAACAAGTATGCAATAAGGCCTGTTCATATTCTCTGGTCATCCATTCTTCCGGAATATGGAATTGAACGTATCCAATATGCATACAGAAATATTGAATATCCTAAAAGGCTCGTAAGTAATCTTATTCAAAAAGATTTTAAAACCTGCGGCACAGAAACAGTAAGGTTTCTTACAAATACAACTCTCGGCCTCGGCGGGATGTTTGACCCGGCAAAAAGATATTTTAATATTGAACCCTCAACCGAAGATATGGAACAGGCACTCACTAAGTGTAAATGCCATTCGGGGGCATATATAGTACTGCCTGTAATTTCCGGAACTACACCGAGAGGGGCTGCGGGTAAACTCCTTGATATTTCGCTTAACCCGACAACTTATGTTGCAACACCTGTGCTTGCAATGGTAAAAGCAGGTTTGACAGTCAACAGAACATCGTACATTCAGCCTTTTATCAAAATGATAGAATCTACTTATGCAGACCCTTACGATATCGCTAAAAAAGCCTACGGAATAGACAATTATATAAAATGCCAAAATTATGACAGAAAAGAAATTCTTGAAAAAGCTTTTGAAGAAACATCAAATCCAGATGAAAAAAATTATGATGCGCCCGAATTTGTTGAACATCCGCACGATTTAATAGAAGCGCAAAAAGACAAAAATCCGGATGGAACAGATAAACTTACTGTATCAAAAATTGTTCAATGCGGGGCAAATATCGACAATGTCGTGTTAAACAGCTACAATGCAAATAATTCAAAACTTATGGCCGATAAAATTCTATTTGATTACAATCCTCAAAATCCGGTTGTTGATTCAATGCGAACAGCCTTATTCTCTTTACCTGAAATTCACAGGTCAATGTGGAATGAACTTTCAATATGGAACAGAAGTTTTGCAGAAAAAATAAAGACTTCATCAGTGAATATTACACCGGACAAGGAAAACTACAAGTTCAGATATATTATGCAGAAAGACAAAACCTCGCCTGTTGCAATAATTTACCCCTCAATAGGGGAGGGCATAATGTCCGAACATTCCGTCATATTAGCAAAAATTTTTTACGACGCCGGATATTCGGTGATTATACAGGGCAGTCATTTTCAATGGGAATTTGTAAAAAGCATGCCGGATTCTTACAAACCCGGAATACCTTCTCAGGATGCTGAATATCTAAAACTTACAACCGCCAAAATTATTGATAAACTTGAAAAAAAATATAGTTGTAAATTTAAGGATAAAACATTGCTCGGTACATCTTTCGGAGCCTTAACAACACTTTTTCTCGCGGATAAAGAGTTTAAAAACAACACTTTAGGAATAACAAAATACATCTCTATCTGTCCGCCAATTGAACTTTTATATGCAATGGACCAGGTAGATAAAAACAGCGAAGAATGGAGCAAAAATCCGAATGACCTTAAAAACAGAGTTGCAATTACTGCTGCCAAAATTATTCAATTGCTTGATATGAAAGAAGACAATCATGATATAAACATTGAAAAACTTCCGTTCTCCGAGGAAGAAGGGAAAATTATTACAGGTTTTATAATGCATCAAAAATTGTCCGACCTGATTTTCACACTTGAAAAAACTCCGACAAACAAAAAAACCGATATTTATCAAACAATTAACAATATGAATTACAGAGACTATGCGCAAAAATACCTTTTGGGAGTAAATTACAAAACTTTTGATGAGCTTCAAAATGATACAAGCCTGCTTTCTCTTGCAGATTTTTTACAAAACAGTAAAAACTATAAAATCTTTCACTCTCTGGATGATTACCTTGTAAATCATTCACAATTAAAAAAATTAAAAATATATTCCGGCAAAAAAACTTTGCTTTACAGCAACGGAGCACATTTAGGTTTCATGTACAAACCTGAATTCATCGACGATTTGAAAAGAGAAATTGTTTTGCAAAAATAAAATTCAGATATTTTCACCCGCCCAGTTTATAATTTTTTCAAAATAAAAATCAGAGTTGGCAGACACATTTAAAGATTCCCAGTTCATATTGACCAGCAAAACCTCCTTATCCTCTCCTTCAAGAAGATTTACAAGCTCACTTTTTGAACCTATATATTCGGTATTTCTTGAATAATACAAAGCCTGAAGAATAAAAAATGCACTTTTATAACCTTGATATAAAACTTTCGTATTCTTATTTTCAAACAAATATGCATGGCACATTTGATGATAAAGGTTTGCAGTATTAACTTTTATGGAATCAAGAATATCATTACGTTTAATTATCGGAATAAAATCTTCAAGATGGCCATGGAGGGAAACCGTATCATTTAAAAACTGGAATAAATCAAATTTAGGCCAGTTATAAATTTCCTTTTCTCCGGATATAAATCCGCAGACTTTTTCAGAATAAGGCATTGAAGCAACTATCTTTTTATAAGCCGTTAAATCTTCAAATGACAGTTTATCAATAATTATAACAATATCAATATCGCTTTCAGGCTTTGCTTCCCCGCGTTTGTAACTTCCCTGAAGACCGATAAACTTTATACGCGAACTGAATTCATCAAATAATTTCTTTGTAAAAGATTGCAGCCAGGTTTCAATTTCAAATTTCATAGAAAAAATTATAATATTTATTTAATAAAATATCAATAAGCCACTGAATTTAGATTTAAAATGAAAGCTAATCCTTTGCAGAATAATTGTTCATCGGGTTCCAGGTATCTTTCAGGTTGTTTTTAATAAGATTCTGATAAAAATTCTCTTTGTATTCAAGCAATGTCAACTGCTCATTCAAATCTTTTATGCGTTTCTGAGTTTTTTTCTTTGTGTCGGCAATTATTTTATAGCGCTCACCTATCGTAGAATCACCGGCAACACAAAGATCAACATATTTTTTCACGGCCCTGCTTTCCACTCCGACAACACGAAGACACTTAACAATTTTTACCCAGGCAAGATCATTCTCGTCAAATAGCCTTATATTATTATCATTTCGTTTAATAAACGGGAATAAGCCCTTTTTAGCCCAAAACCTTATTGTATGAACAGATACCCCCATTTTATCGGCCACTTCTTTAATTGTGTACATTACACCCTCCTAAAAATATATTATCATAAAAAATTAATCCATATATATTTTTAAGCGAATTATACAATTAAATACATTTCTATTAGACAGCTCTGCCCATATCATAAGCCTTCTGCATTGCCGGATTATTCTGAATATCTCCGACAGCTTCCGCTCCGGCTCCAAGAACAACCCCTTTTAATTCCGCTTTCGCAAAACAAGCTACCCAGCCTTGTATGCCGTTTGCAGCTATATCGGCAGAACGAGGGTCAGTATCAGCCGCAGTTGCAATAAAATAAATATCTCTAAATTTATAATCAGAAGAAAACAACGGGTTAGCCCTGTCAAGTAAAGTTTTCAATTGACCGGACATTTCATAATAGTAAATTGGAGATGCAAAAGCTATTACATCCGCATTTTTCATTTTCTCCACAATTGCATTTGAATCATCTCTTATAACACAATTCTGAGTCTTTTGGCATGCAAGACACCCTTTACAAAACCTAATTTCTTTATCTCTGAGAGAAATAATTTCTACATTATGCCCCGCATCTTTAGCACCCTTTGCAAATTGTTCGGCTAAAACCTCCGAATTTCCGTTTTCCCTCAATGTTGATGATATTACTAATATATTCTTAGCCATCTTAACCCCCTTTTATTAAAAATCACTTTATTTACTATATTTACTATTATTTATCAAACAAACTAAATGGCAAATACTTATGTTGTATTTTATAAATACTCAAAAAGCATAATGCTGACTACAGCAAAAAACAAACCTGAAAATAATAATTTCTTTTTATAAAATAGACTTTAGAAAGTAGAAATTATTTTTGATTTTTTCAAAATATCCATTAAATGATTGATGTATAGTGTTAGTAAATCGTCTATTGTATTTATGGGGATAACTCATTATTACAGACTTGAAAAAGGGATAGCAGATTAACAATGATTAATCAAAAAATCAACTCAATAGATTATAAAGAATTGTATGCCCAGTACAGCTGGTTTGCCAGAACGTATCCTCCTGCTGTTCAGGCTGCGTGCGATGAGTTTTTCCTGCCCGGGTTTCAGTTTATTCTTGCCGGAATCAGCAAAAATATTAATACTTTAATGGATAAGGATGCGTATTTTGTCACAAAAATTCGTATAGATAAACTCCATGATATGTTTTTCCGTATGTCTGAAAAAGCTGTTGCAATCGTATTGGACAGAGTGCTCGGAAAGCCAAATTCAAGGTTTAATCTTAACAAATTAACGGATTTGGAAGCAAAAATTATCACTGCTTTTAATGACTATATGTTCAATATGGTAGCGAAATTTCTTTCCCCGCCGCCGCCAACTTTAAAAAGAACCAATTTTGATGTAGTACATTTAACCTTTTTGTTAAAAGATATTGAAAAAAATGAAGTCGCAAAGTTTGTCATAACTTTGCCTGAAGTGCTTTTAAAGCCGGAAACGGTTGTTTCTAAAGGCGACAAGTTTAATTACGGCGATTTTTCAACAAGCATAATTGATATTGCTGTCAAGGTCGGGAGTACAAAATTTAAACTTATTGACGTTAAAAATATTGAAGTTGATGATATTGTTGTGTTTGATAACAGCAATATTAATCACATGGTTATGGTGTTTAAGGATTATGAGAAAGATATAAATTTAAACCCGAATTTGGGACTGGTTATACCGGTGGAAAATGAAGGAGGAGAAGATAATATGGCAGGAGAGAATTCAAATCTCTGGGATAGTATAGAAGTTGAGATGAGCGCTCAATTTGATAAGGTAAAGATTACTCTTGGCGAACTGAAAAGTATTGAAGAGGGTTTGGTTGTAGATCTTACCTCTATATATGATAACAAGGTTACCTTGAGTGTGGAAGATAAACCTATAGCACGCGGGGAACTCGTTATAGTAAATGACAGATACGGCGTTAAGATAGAAGAAGTAATTGCGCAGATGCCTGCTAAATCTTCACAACCGGAGGCATCTTCTGACGACTTTGAAAATGAATTTAATGAACCGGCCGCAGCTGAAAATCCAAATCCCAATCAGGCAGCTCCGGCGCCGCAAGGTGAAAAGCCGGCTGATGAGGAAGAAGAATTCGATTACAGCGATTTTGAATTAGAGGATGAGGATATATAAGAGCAGAGGACAAGAGGGCGGAAGGCAATCTGTTTACATTCTGCAATTTTGGACTTGTAAAAAAAATAAGGGGATAAAAAATGAGCGGATATTTGATAAATTTTATAGTTTATACGGCGGCAATGGTCGGAATAATTTTTCTGGCTGTTTTCGTGTATAAAAAATTCTCTTACGGTACTGTTTCAAAATCAAAGTTTTTAGATATTGAAGACTGCATAGGCCTTGGCCCGCGTAAAAATCTTTATGTGATACGCGCTGGAAATGAGAGGTTTCTTGTCGCATCTGATGTTGATAAAACAGCTTTGATATCAAAACTTGATATAAACGGCAGCAATACGGATGTAAAAGATGTTCTGCCGGAAAACAAACAAACTGTTGATGATTTATCGCCAATTGTAAATATAAACGCTGCAAAACAGCCCAAAAAAGTTTTTAAAAACTTAATGAACAAACTATAAAAAGGAAATTATAATGGATACGATTATAAAGGATATGAATCCGGTATTGCAAATGTTAATATTAATGACGGTTTTTTCTTTACTGCCATTGATATTTTGCTGTATGACAAGTTTTTTACGGTTTGTAATTGTATTTTCTATGCTGAAGACTGCAATGGGAACCCAGCAGGTTCCGCCCTCTATCGTAATTATCGGGCTTGCAATGATATTAACATTCTATACAATGGGTTCAACTTTCCAGAAAATGTATGAGATGGGCTCTGTTCCTTATCATAAAAACCAGAATATAATAGAGGCTATTAATGAAGGATCTAAACCTTTAAAAGAATTTATGATGAAGCAGACACGGGAAAGCGATCTGGCATTTTTTATCGAAACATCAAAAGGCGCACCGCCTGAAAATCCCGAAGAAATTACCGTATGGCAGGTTGCTCCGGCTTTTATAATAAGCGAGCTGAAAACTTCATTTGAAATCGGCTTTATTATATTTGTACCGTTTATAGTTTTAGACCTGGTGGTCGCAAACATATTACTTGCACTTGGTATGTTTATGTTGTCTCCGACAATTATTTCATTGCCGTTTAAGCTGTTGATATTTATAGCGGTTGACGGCTGGGCTTTAATTGTACAGGGGCTCGTAACAAGTTACAACTGACGCGGGGAAGTTTTTCCCCCTCATCCGGCAGTTCGTGCCACCTTCTCCCGCCATCGGGGAGAAGGGAAATATAAGAAAGAGGGTAAGAACGGAAGCACGGCCTCTGGCAAAGATAAAACAAGTCCGGTGAGAATCGGCAAAGAGGGTAAAAAAAATGGAAGTTTTAGTTGAATATTTAGCAAAAGGATTTTTATTAATGCTTGCGATATCGATGCCCTGCGTTCTTGTTGCCGCCGGCATAGGTCTTGTTGTGGGTATTTTGCAGGCCGTAACACAGGTTCAAGAACAAACAATTGCTGCGGCGCCTAAAATTCTCGGTGTTTTTCTTGTAATTGTTATGGGCGGCATCGGTTTTATTAATATGCTGAAAGGATTTGTTACAGACGGTTTTGCAATGGCCTTTAATCTCGTGTCAAAAAACGATGCTTATGTATTGCCCGCCGACTATTACAAATACACTTCTCCTTTTGAACACGAGATGACAGACAGATTTAAAAATCAGCCTTCAATTGATGAAATTATGAAAAATCCCGGCAAAGTACCTTATATAGATAATCAGCACAAAGAAAAATACATTCCGGCCAGACAGACACCTATGCCTACACCTAATTTCGTAGAAACCAATACAATAATGGGACAATAGAGAAAAATAATTCAGGGAGATTAGTAATTGGAAGAAATTATAACAGAATTAATGAAAATGTTTCCGATGCTGAACGCATATTTGGCAGCGGGGATATTTATATTCGCCCGTCTTCTCGGCTTTTTCAGACTTGCTCCCGTTTTTAACAGAAAAGAAATTCCCGGCATGGTTAAGCTATCTTTGGCGCTGTTGCTTTCAATTGTTTTGACCTGTGTTGTAAAACCTGATGTAACAATAATTAAGGAATCTTTTGTACTTTCAATATTTTTGAATATGGTTGTCGGGGCAATGCTCGGTTATATTGCCCAGTTAATTCTTCTTGCGGTTGATGCGGGAGGCGATATGATAAATATGCAGATGGGGCTTTCTTCCGCAATGGTTTTGGATCCTACCACATCTTCGCAGGTTTCAATTGTCGGAAGATGTTTTTCATTTCTCGGACTTTTGTTATTTATTCAGCTTGGCGGTATATATTGGATTTTGAATGCGCTTATCAGGAGTTTTGAGATATTTCCGCTTGACGCGACATTAATACCTCTTGCAAAGCTTGTAAATCTGGATTATCTTGTTGATTTGTCCTCAAATGTTTTATATATGGGGCTGCAGATAGCTTCTCCGGTGCTCCTTGCGACGTTAGGGCAGGATATAATCCTCGGAGTAATTTCAAAAACAGCTCCACAAGTAAATGTTTTTCAGCTGAGTTTTCTTTTCAAGCCTGTTTTGGGTGCTGCCATAATGGTTTGGATTTTGCCGATGCTTGTGAACGTAATCTCTGATTACTTTTTATCTTTTTCAAAGATTATTTAATTCTTGCGGTAAGACTTTCAAGCAGGTCGTTAAAGTTTTGAATATAGCTTATTTGTTCAAGCAAGTCTTCTATAACTGCTTTTTTAACCTCTTTTTTGTTGTTGTATTTTGACAGGTCAAGTGCCGATTCGGAAATCCCTTTCAGCATTAACTGTTTTTTGCGTGAAAACAAGTTAGGAGGTGCAACAACTTTTAATTTATACCCGTATTCAAGAATTTTTCCGTACGGTTCTTTAACTTTTTTGCTGAATTGTGAAATAAACACATCGTTGTCTTTTGCGAGTTTATTAATTGCCGGTGAGTCTAAAAAGGCCCGCTGTATTTCCGGTGAAACTTTTTTAAAATATACGCCGTTAAAATTGGTTTGGCTTTGTACGTTTTGAATTTTCATACCTGTCCTTTTTTTATATATAATAAATCAGAACAGGAAATTTTTTGCTAAATTTTTTCATATTCATATTTTCAGGGATTATATTTCACGTATTTGTCACAACTGAGGAGCAGGTCAAAGTACTCTTTTTGATAGTGATTTAATATATCAAGCAGATCGCACTGCCAGTTGTTGATTTGTTGTGAATGTAAACGCGGGAGTCTTTCTCTTTCCAAAATATTATTAAGATAAATATTGAGAGAATACCTGTACAATCCCTGTTCAAATTCTTCAACAAAATCCAATATTTTCCAAAACATAATATAAACCTTCTTTAAATTTGATTACTATTTATAATAATTAAATTACTAAATATAACTATTAATGTCAAGTGGATAATAAAAAGTTTATACTTTTATTATGATAACTTGTAATTTAGATGATTTAATATGGCGTCATAGGACAACAGCTAAGGATATCTTTTTAAAAACTGGAATTAGTGAGAATACATTATCTAGACTACGTAATAATGACACTGTAAGGTATGATGCCAAAACTTTAGACTTGTTATGTAAATATTTCAACTGCAAAATTTCCGACCTGCTAGAATTTACTCCTGATTAGAATTTTATTGTAAATTATTTACTGGCGGGGTTGAAAAATTAATTTTCTTTACCTATTCAGTTCTTTTACAAAGTCGGCGATAGCAAAGGCATCTATTGTGCCGACAACTATTTCAAAATCTTTTATTTCATCTTCAAGCTCGTCTTTCATATGAGCCAAAAGTCCGGGGATAATGATTTTTCTGTTTTTAACTTTGTTCGCAAAATCAAGTTTTCTCAGAGTATTTGCAACAATTTTAGCAGTGAATTTCTCTGCCGACCAGGCAGTGAGAACACTCATTCCTTCTGCCGGAATTACAATCAGGTAAGAAGGAACAGGAAGGCTTTCCAGTTCGTTTGCAACCGCAAAAAATGTAAGTGCAAAGTTTGTAGTCATAAAGATTAGAGAATTTTCATTCGGATTATTAAATTCATAAATTTTTGATTCTACCTGCAGCGGTTTTTGCGGGTCTGTGAAAATATTCTGTCTTAACATCATAAGAGATGTCATCAAATTTTCGTCAAAGTCTTCAAAAACGAGCATATTAGCGTATTTGCATATATAGTAGCTTGATTTGGCGCATAAAAGATTTAAATCATTTGTGTGTTTAAAATAAACATAAACAGGATCCGAATATTTTTCATCTTTGTCCAAGACTGCCTTTTGTCTTATAGCGGCAAGTTTTTCCGCTGTTTTTTGGAAATCTTCGTCAATAATTTCTCTGAGCGGAAATTTTTTAAATTCTTCATAACTTAGTGTTCCCGGCAGAGTACCGTTTTGGGTAATAATCAAATCAACTTTTAAATGTTCGTTCACCCTTGTAATCTCAAAATTCTGGACATGTTCTAATTTTTTTTCCCAGTTGGGTTTTGACATATCAATGACAACTGCAAGAGCAGTTTTATTGATAAATGTTTTTTCATGTCTGTAGAGAACATTTTCCCCGCCGATTTTTATCCCTTGAATTTCAACTGTTTTTTGTGGCTGCTTGGAACTTTGGATATAAATTTCTTTAAGTTCGGCCGGAGCATAAGGACATTTTTCAATTGTTGCCTGATGTTTTGCGAGCTTTAGCGCAAAAGCCATACAGGTTGGAGAACCGCATTTTTTACAGTTTGTATGTTCTGTTTTTTTTGCGGCCGGAAGATATTTAAAAATCTGTAATCCTGAGAGTTCTGTCATTCAAGCTCCTTTAATGCTTTAAGCGCCTCCGGTTTTGTCAAAACAATATAATCTGCTCCGGCTGCTTTTACTCCGGCTGCTGATGAAATTTCAAGGAAAAGTGCAGTTTTTTCATCCCTTGCCTCTTTGGTTTTGGCTGTTTCTTCAGTTGCGAAAGATATTATGGGCATATTCAAATATTTATCTCCGGCTTTTCCTTCAATTTTAATTTTTTCAATTATGCTGTAGCCGTATTCAAAGCCGTATCCTAAACCGCCTATATCAGTATCTATGATAATCTTATCAAGCGGCATACCTTCATCCGAGCATAAAATATTCATTTCTTTGGCAAGGTTAATATCAATCGGGGTACGGATAACCAGCTTATGCCCTCCTTTTATTACGGACGGGAGGAGGGTTTTATAGGTGTTTTCGTTTGCATACGCTATAATACATTCCCTGTTAAGCAGTTCAATAAATTCAGGCATTAATTCTTTATCTTTGAAATCATCCCCGGTACATATCAGCATTAATGGCTTTTTTATATCGGAAAGAAGCCGTTTCAAAATTTCTTTGTCGGCTTCTTCTTCAATTTTCAGACCTAATATATCGTAATCTTTTTCAGAAATTTTTTCTGCTGATTTGACAGGTACTTCCAGAATATATTTAACTTTGTCTTTCACTTTCCACCCTGTTCATTATTTCGTCAAATTCTGTTGCATCAAGGGTTTCTTTGTCGAGAAGTTCTTTAGAAATAGCTTCAAGCATATCTCTGTTGTCGTTTAGGATTTTTTTAGCTTCTTCGTATTTTTCATCGACTATACGTTTCATTTCTTCATCAATTTCAAACGCAACCTGTTCCGAATAATCTCTCTGGTGGCCGAAATCTCTGCCCATGAA
Source organism: Candidatus Gastranaerophilales bacterium (assembly GCA_944326655.1). Taxonomy (GTDB): domain Bacteria; phylum Cyanobacteriota; class Vampirovibrionia; order Gastranaerophilales; family Gastranaerophilaceae; genus Stercorousia. The sequence continues at coordinate 14,815 of CALVEX010000065.1, forward strand.
AACATTTTCCTGATTTTTTCCGTAAGCCATATTGCCTAATTTGTCAGACATACCCCAAGCCGTAACCATTTTGCGTGCAATATTTGTAACGTTCACAAGGTCTTGTGAAGCTCCCGTGCTTACCCTGTCTTTGCCGTAAATGATTTCTTCGGCAGCTCTTCCGCCTAAAGACACGGTTATTTGGGCAAGAAGTTTGGCTTTATTAGTGTGAACTTTTTCATCTTTTGGTTTTGTCCATGTAACGCCAAGCGCCCATCCGCGCGGAATTATTGAAACTTTATGAAGCTCGTCCGCATCCTTTAAAATCCTTGCAATAAGCGCATGCCCTACTTCGTGATATGATGTAAGTTCTTTATCTTCGTCGGTCATTACCCTGCTTTTCTTTTCAATACCGGCAATAACTCTGTCTATGGAATTGTCAATATCATCCATTGAAATTTTATCTTTATTGTTGCGGGCTGCAAGAAGTGCGGCCTCGTTTAAGAGGTTTTGCAAATCGGCGCCGGTAAATCCCGGTGTGCGTTTAGCAAGTGTTTTTAAGTCAACGCCGCTGTCAAGCTGCTTATTTTTAGAGTGAACTTTTAAAATTTCTTCTCTGCCTCTGACATCCGGTGCGTTAATATAAATTTGTCTGTCAAATCTGCCGGGTCTTAAAAGGGCATTATCTAAGATGTCCGGTCTGTTTGTTGCCGCAATTACGATTATATTTGTGTTTTCGTCAAAGCCGTCCATTTCAACGAGCAGCTGGTTAAGTGTCTGTTCACGTTCGTCATGTCCCCCGCCCATACCGGCGCCTCTCTGGCGGCCGACCGCATCAATTTCATCTATGAAAATAATACAGGGCTGGTGTTTTTTAGCTTGATCGAACAAATCTCTTACACGGCTTGCACCGACCCCGACAAACATTTCAACGAAATCAGAACCGCTTATTGAAAAGAACGGAACACCTGCTTCGCCGGCAACGGCTTTTGCCATAAGTGTTTTACCTGTTCCCGGAGGGCCTACAAGCAGTACGCCTTTTGGAATTCTTGCACCTAATTTTATGTACTTGTCTCCGTTTTTGAGAAAGTCTACGATTTCTTCTAGTTCTTTCTTTTCCTCATCAATTCCTGCTACATCTTTGAATGTTGTTTTCACTTTGCTGTCAAGAAGCATTTTAGCCTTGCTTTTTCCGAAAGACATTGCCTGTGAGCCGCCGGCCTGAATACTTTTTGCCATAACAGCAAGGAATACAAGAAATAATATAGGAAGCAGCAGATAACTTAAAATATTCCCGAGAGTTTTGGAAGAATCAGATGCGCGTGTAATTTGCACCTCTGCATCTGAAGCGTCAAGTTTTTTCATTAAGTCAGGGTCAAATGTCGGAGTTAAAACTTTGTATTTTAAAGCGGGAGCTTTCTCTGTTGGAACTCCGAAAGGATTATCCATTGTAGGAACGGTATTTTTAGGTGTTTCCTGCTCCGGCTGGACTTTAGGAATGGCAAATAAAAAGTCATCTGCCTTTTCAATTTTTTTGAATTCCCCTTTTTCAAGTCTTTCCAAAAAATTTGAATAAGAAATTTCCGAAACTTTTGTTGTCGGACTTGATAAAAATACTGATGATATAAAAAGCAGCACGACTATTGCTAATACTATATACATCCCCGCAGATTGACTTTTATTCATTCATTACCTCTCTTTTGCCAATAAGTTTTAACTTTTTTATTATAACTCAAAAGTACAAAAAATGTTAAATTTGTAAATTAAAATAAGATTTTTGAAATATTAGTGGAACAAAATTTTTTATATATATGAGAGAGCGATATGGTAAAGATAATTAATTTAGATGCAATAAGAGAGAAAATCAATAAACTTGATGAGATGGCAAATACAGACATGACACAGCCTAACTGTATTTTCCCGCAAAGAAGTGATAAAACTGCCTCAGAAAGAATGCAAAAATTTTTTGAAGTTGCAGACGGAAATCCCGAGTGGAATGTTTAAATCTGGTCTACAGAAATACTGGTGACTCCTGAATTTCTGGCGCTGTCCATAACTCTGACCATTGCGCCATGCGAAGATTCAGCATCAGTTTTGATTAAAAGCCCGTCGGGATAATTTTTTGCCTGTGCTGATATAGCTGATTCCAGTTCATTGGAAGGAACTTCCGCCCCGTCAAGATAGAATTTGTCATCAGCAGAAACCATAATTGTCATAATTTTGGTTTCTTTATTTTGAACCTGTTCCTGTGCAACATTTTCAGGCACTGTAAGATTTAACCCCTGCTGGTCGAGCATAGGAGCTATAACCATCATGATAATTAACAGAACAAGAAAAATATCTGTTAAAGGCGTTATGTTTATTTCATTGAATGTATCTCTGTTGCGTGCCATAGTTTCTCCAAATTTATTTTAGAAGCCGGTATCTCAGGTTATTTTTGTGAGAAAATCTCACATTAAAAAACTACCCTCTTACCTTCTTATCGTCATTTTTTAGTTTTTGTTGTTCTTTTTTACTTAAGGGTTCGCCTGCTACGATTAGTTTTTTGTATTCGGCGTCCTGCGCGGCATTCATTATTTCCATAATTTTTGCGCTTCTTACCTTTTCATCTGCTTTGACAACTAATTCGGGTTTTTCAAGCTGTGGTTTTAAAGTTACAAGCTCATTTACGAGATTTTCTTCGGAAACCTGGCTGCCGTTCAAATACATGTTGCCTTCTTTAGTGACAGATACCGTAGCATTTCTTTGCTCGATAGAAATTCCGCTGTTAATTTCAGGGATAGTTATGGAACTGTCTGTGGACTGGAAAGTCGGAGCTACCACCATCATAATGATTAACAGTACAAGAAAAATATCTGTTAAAGGTGTGATATTTATTTCTGTAAAAAGGGCTTCTTTACCCTTATTAGTTTTCATTGCCATTTTTTATACCTTTTTAGTTGAAACTGTTAGGAAACTAAGAAGCTAAGACACCGGGAGTTTACGAACTTAGTATCTTAAAAACTTAGTGCCCGATTATCTTTTTAAGACAGCGATATATTTGCATTGCTTGGTGTTGTTGATTCGTCATTAGAATTTACAAAACTTAAGAACAGCAATTTAATAAGCTGGAAGTCATCTTCGTAGCGTTTAACAATTGACTGGAATGAGTTGTAGAAAATTACGGCAACAATAGCGACTCCAAGACCGAAAGCCGTTGCGATCAACGCTGAAGCAATACCTGAAGCAACTGCTGCCGATTGGTTTCCCTGTGCTGCCAAATCCTGGAATGTGAAAAGAATTCTTACAACCGTGCCGAACAAACCTAAGAAAGGTGCTACACCTCCGATTGTACCCAGAATTGTAAGGTGGCTTTCCAATTTTCTTGAAGCAAGTGATGCCGCAATATCAAATGAACGTGAAAATCCGTTTTTCTGCTCAGAAAAAATTCTTACGGCTTCTTCCGTTACTTCTCCTATGACTCCGCCGCATTGAACAGCAAGGTTTTGCGCGCCGTCAAGGTTGTTTTTTACAAGTTCTTTTTTTTTTTTTTTTATGAATAGTACAACATCTCTCTTGTTTTTCTTATAGAAAGAAACTCTGTTGATTACGACTGCAACAACCAGTATTGAGCAGACCAAAATCGGCAGTAATACCGGCCAGTCCATTTTGATTGATTCTAATAGTAGTTCCATAATTATCCTCTCTTTTTTCTTTTTTTACCATAGCTTACGATTTTTTTAAAGGCGCTGTTTATGTTTCTTAGAAAATTTTTACCAAAATATAAATATCGCTTTGTTTGACCAATGCACTCGGGGACGTCATTCTGAACTTGGTTCAGAATCTTAAGACTTATCCCTCGCATCTGTTTTGCTTTAAAATCCTTCGTAATTTCCTTTCTTGTTTTGCCATAGCTTGCAATTTTCTAAAAGTCGCTTTTTTATAATTTTGCCTGCCTTCTTGCCCTCCTGCCTTCCCGGCCTCTAATTATACCCTGATGCTCCAAATACGTTGTAGTCAAACGTAAATTGAATATCAATACTGTTTCCTTTAAATTCCGCTGGCAGCGGTCTGAATGGAGCTGTTGCCTGTACTGCATTAATTGCGGCCTTATCTGCATTCGGGAGTCCGGATGATTTGAATACGCTGCAGGAAAGCAGTCTGCCGTCTTTTGCAATTTTGAATAGCAGAACAACACGTTTACTTTCATTGCCTTTTGGCGGATCCCAATTCATTTTGATACGTCTTTGAAGTTCCCTCATATAAGGTCCGAAATCGGGTTCTCTGACAGCATCAATACCTGGTCTGCCGTTGGGGTTGCCGGGGCCGGGATTACCCATTCCGCCGGTTCCTCCGCCTCCGCCTTTGGCCAGTTTTGTTCCTGATCCGCCTGTAGGAGCAAGAGAAGGTGCAGGAGCAGATTTTCCACTTCCTGTCGATGAAGTTCCGCCGGCGCTTCCGCCTTTTGCAGATGTTCCGGAACCGCTTATCGGCCCTGTTGTATATCTTCCTGAACCTGTTCCGCCTTTAGGTACAGGGACAGTGAATGGTGTTGAAGGTTTTGCAACCGATCTTGGGGTAGTCGGCGGTTTTAAAGACGGCCGTGCTGTCGGCGGTGCAGGTTTTGCCTGTTCTACTTTTTTAGGCCCCGGAGCTGCCGGCTGCTGTTGAGCCTTTTTAGGTGCAGGCGTTTGAGCCTGTTGTGTCACCTGTTTAACTATCTTTTGGATAGGATTTTGTGTTTGAGCAGGTTTCGGGGCTGCCTGTTTGGCCGGCTGTGAAGCTGCCTTTGGTGCTCCCGGTGCAGGGGATGGCATGGAAACTTTTCTTGTAGGATCATGGTGTCCGCCTGCACGTGAATTTATATCTGCACGATAAGGAGTGTTTTTGTTAATCGGTGTTTCTTCCTTATCAACAAGAACAAATTCAATATCGTTCATTTTGGGTTTTGGTTTGTCAAAAATAGTGAATGTAATTCCCATTAATGCGAGAATAAATACAATAAGCCAGCTTACGCCCGCAACTGTAGGGTGAAGAATTGCCGAAATAAGAATTGATTTCTTCAGGCTGATTTCTTCATCGTCTTTCAAAACAGCGGGCGTTGTGTAGCCCGTATTTTTTTCTGGCTCATCATCTTCTATAAAATTGTCTGTGTATTTCCCTAGTAAGGACATTATCTCCCCTTAAAAATTCTGTCTGATTAATTCTATTTTAAAACAAAAATAAAATTATCGCCCGGTTTACTTAGTCATTTGTATTAAACATTGACGGGTTAACAGTAATCGGCTGGGTCAGTACAAGCTGAATTGCTGAATTTGCCGGTATTTCAACGTCATTGCCTTTATCCCAGATTGATTTTACAAGTCCGCCGCCTGCACCAACGGCTGTTGCAAGAGCTGTGCCTTTACCTATATCACCGCCGGCAAGAGGTGAAATTATTACCCCTGCCAATGCTCCCGCTCCTGCACCGACTGCAAGATCTTTACCGTAATCTTTTGCGACATCCAACTTGGTTCCGCCGACTAAAACGCCTGTATTATCGGTGGTTTTAATTACGGCAGAAATAGGTATCTGTATACCGTAAGGTGTTACAATCTGCGTAAATCTGAGCATTAATTTCCCGTTCATGCTTCCGTGTTTAGCCTTGGAAACTTCAAGAACAGTTCCCGTAACCGAGCTCCCTGCCGGTGCAATTAGGTTCTCGTTATAGTAAAAATCCGAACCGAGCGCGATTGATACACTCTGGCCTGTTGTAAGATTTGCCGAGCTCAAAGGAGTTGTAACCACGGCAGGAAAACTTTGTCCCGCAGGAACAGTCACTACACGGCCTTTGAGCGTCTGATTTCCGCTCAATGTCTGTGAAGGATAAAAACTCCCTTGATATTGCGGAGCCGGAGAGTTTTGACTGTAGTCATAATTTGGCGCCGCAAATGCAGCTCCCGCTGTTAAAAACAGTAAAGTTAGTATAAATCCTGATTTTTTGTCCATATTAACCTTCCTTTTTATATATATTTTATTTTATCATTTAATTTAAGTCAATTTGTTAAGGTGTGGGTAATCATTGCGGGGTCAGTCAAAACTATTATTTCATTTGAACCCGATTGTATTACTGTGTGGGTGCCCATTTTACGGACATTGCCCGGCCTGATTTGGAGCGTTGTTTTTTTTACTCTTTGCTGGCGGTGAGCAATTCTTAAGAGTTTTTCAGGTTCTGTCATCCCTCCGCCGAACAAATTATTGTTTGATGTATAAAGGTAACCCCTTACAGGAACTTCATAACCGTCTTTATAAATCATTTTAGTAATTTTAATTTTCATTGCAGCATTTGTTCCGACAACCGGAGCATTAATTTTTTCTATGTACCCGTAAAATTCTGTGCCCCTTGGAACAATATTTGTTTCATGCAGGTACATGTCATTTGTGGCTATAAACTTTACTTTATAACCTTCCGAGCAATACTGTGTAGAAATTTCCTGAGTATTAATCACGGGAATAAATGTCCCCGCGGGTATCTCGATTGCATCGTAGTCTCTTATGTCCAGCTGTACGTTCGGAAGTTCGTCTGCTTGCACGCACGGTGTAAAGAAAAATAAACCTAATATGACAAGTAATTTTTTCATAATTATATATTATAACATTTTTTTCTGCATTATCAATATAACGATACAATATCATTTTTGTTCATTAATTATGTAACAAATGTAAAAAATTTGTTTTATTTGGCAATATACAATTAAAAAAATACTTTATATAAATGTAGT
>CALVEX010000066.1 GCA_944326655.1 Candidatus Gastranaerophilales bacterium
AATTATAAAGTTTGGAAATCATATCGGGACGGATTAAATCATCATTATCCATAAATGCGATATATTTTCCTTTTGCCTCTTTTATTCCTTTGTTCCTTGCATCTGCAACTCCGCCGTTTTCTTTTATTATAGAAATGACGTTCGGGTAATTTTTGTCATACCAGTCAATAATTTTTTGAGTATCATCTGTACTTCCGTCATTGACAATAATAATTTCAAGGTTTGAGAAATCTGAGGCAAGCGCGCTGTCTATGCTTCTGGCTATATAATCCTGCGCGTTATATGCAGGGATAATTAATGAAACTTCCGGCTTTTTATATCTTCTGATACCAAGTGACACTTTGTCAGAAACAGCGGTTATAAAACGTCCGTTTATAGTGTTTATAAATGCTTTTATAATAAAATTAGTGCTTCCCTTGTAATCAAACAGCGATAAATAGTGACAGCGGCCGTCCGTGGTTTCAAATATCGGTGTTTGCGAGTTTGCCGTGTAAATCAGAAAACCGTCGGCATCTCCTTCAAAATTCCAGGAAAGAAACAGGTTGTAATTGTATGATTTATAAACAGAAAGTGAAATAAATCTGTTTGAATCAATATTAACAGTCGGTGATGAGGCAAGAAATTCGCGTTTGTCACCTTGTTTTATAAAAGGTTTTATTTTAAATTCTTTTTCTTCACCAATTTTGTATTTAATATAGTCGGTATCTGAATTTTTACATCCGTTAAAGCCGACGCCTGATTCATTTTTATAAAGCCTGTAGCCGTCTGCCTGATCGTATTTACTGTAAATAAATTTAACTTCTTTGTCATTTTCGTGAATAACTTCAATATCGACTTCATCAAATAAAAATTTGTGCCTGTCAGATTCTGCAACAAGTTTCCCGTTTTTAAATGCTTGAATAAAGCACTCATGTTCTCCATAAGGAAGCAGAGACAACCTTATTGAATTTTGCCTGGTAATTGTTGTGCATTCATAAAAAAGGTCGCCTTTTTTCATAAAAAGTTTGTAGCTGTCAGCTTTTACATCGCTCCAGGACAGAAATATTTTTGATTCTTTGATTTCTACAGTAAAGTCCATAACTCTATTCCTTAAAATATTATAGCAGAAATCGCACAATAGACAATGTTGTTTATAAAAATATTTTTTGGTATAATGATTATATAAGTTTACGGAGGGAAGTGTATGTTAAAAAGAATTGTATTAGTATTAATTTTAACGGGTTTTATATCACCGGTTTTTGCTGAGGAAATTAATATGACCCCGCATGACGCATTTTCCGGGATACACAATAATTCTGCACATCCGGCATACCCTCATTTAAACAAGCCCTTGTCTGCTTCTGATATTGTTGAAGAAGAAGGTATTAACGACATAATGGCTCCGAAATCGGTAAGACAAATGGGAAACATAACGCCTTCCGTTGACAAACAGGCTCCTATGACGTACAGCCAGTTCCCTCAGTATATGGACAGCTCTAACAGTATGATGATGATGCAGGGCATACAAGGCGGTATGCAGAATATGTTTATGGGATATTAGAAAACAAGACGTCGGTTTTGAAGTTAGGAGGGTAGGAAGATACGAAGATAAGCTATTTACAGTAAATAGCTTACATTCAAGACTTCTGTATATCTGAAATTATAATTTTACAACCGCGCTGTGCCTGTTTGTTGTAGCATTTTCTTTTCTGTAAGAAAAGAAAAGCTCATTGTTACAAACAGTACAGTATGGACATACATCTATATTTTCTTCTCTCAGGCCGGACTCTATAAGCTGTTGTTTATTTATGCCTTTTAAATCTACAAATATGTTTCCCTGGCGGATTTCAGACAGTCTTCCAAAGTTTCTGACAGATACAATTAACTGTCTGTAAACATCTTCACCTACATTATAGCAGCAGAATGATATTGCAGGACCTATTGCTGCCTTCAAACCGGCAGGATTGCTCCCGAAATCCGCGCACATTTTTTGTACTGTTTTTAGGGCAATCTGTCCTGCTGTCCCGCGCCAGCCGGCGTGAGAAACGGCTGCAATTTTGTGTGCCGGATCATAAATTATAACAGGCGTGCAGTCTGCAAAATTCAAATAAACCGCCTGAATTTTATTGGTTAGTATCAACCCGTCAGTGTCAGGATAAGACGAAACTCCAATTTTCGCAACTTCTACATTTGAAGTATGGGTTTGGGATGGATGGATTAAATCTTTTTCATCAATACCAAAATATTTACAGATTTCTTTTTTGTTATTCTCAACAATTGGCTCAAATTCAGGTTCTTTGGTTTTTATAACACTTTCCCTGGTTGTAAAAAAGTGGTTTAAACCATTAAGAACAGAGCTTTTTAATATTTTTTTTCCGTTAATCTCTTCAAAATAAAACATAAGATATTTATAACATAAAAGATTAATTGAATAAATTTTAAAAATATGATAAAATTCCACTCGAAAAAAAGGAGAGAGAAATGAAAGATCTATTAAAAAAATGTCTTGTTGAATTTATAGGAACATTTTTCCTTGTATTAACAATCGGATGTTCGTTATTTTCGAATGGAAATCAGAGTTTTCCGCCAATGGCAATCGGTTTTGTATTAATGGTAATGGTTTATGCGGGCGGGCACATATCAGGCGGACACTATAATCCTGCGGTATCGTTTGCGGCTGCTATCAGAGGTGCATTGGGCTGGAAAGATTTTGTTCCTTATATTATTTCCCAATTTATTGCAGGTGCACTTGCTGCACTGCTTGTAGGGTATCTTGTTGTAATCCCGCCGTACTCAAATGAAACATCATACTCGATGATGCCGATGATTATTTGTGAATTTCTTTTTACTTTTGCATTGTGCTATGTTGTTTTGCATACCGCAACATCTGAAGATACAAAAGGAAATTCATACTACGGCCTTGCAATAGGTTCAATCGTACTTGTAGGTTTGCTCGCTACGGCAGGAACATGTTACGGGGCGTTTAACCCTGCGGTTGCCCTCGGTATTTTTACTATGGGAATTACGCAGACAAAACTTATACTTGCAACACTTTTAACAAACTTTGTTGCAGGGGCTGCAGCTGCGGGTGTTTATAAAATAACTTCAAATGATTAGTTTAAGATATCTTGAAAACTAAAAATAAATATGTTATAATAAAAATATAGGGAAAAGGCTTTAAGAGTCTCTACCTCTTAAAACCTTTCTTCGTTCCCTATAAGAAAATCGAAATAATTTGTAAAAGATGTCCTGCCAGAGAC
>CALVEX010000067.1 GCA_944326655.1 Candidatus Gastranaerophilales bacterium
ACTTGCTAAAAGTCATTTTTCCCAGTAAGATTTTTATCCCCTATATATATAAATTAATTTTGAATATTTTTTTTGATAAACTTCTTACACATGTTAATAATTGTTAAAAAAAATCTTCCATTAACTAATGTAAAATAATATTTTTATTATATTATTAAGCTAAGGGTAGAGATAATATGATTTTTAACGAAACCAAAACACATGAAATTACTGTGGACGTTGTTATTGTAACTATGAAAAATAACGCGCTCCATGTTCTTTTAGTCAAACGTACGAATGAACCTTTTAAAGATAAATGGGCTATTCCTGGAGGTTATGTCAGGTTATCTGAAAATCTTGATCAGGCAGCTTTAAGAATATTAAAGGAACGTACAAACGTTGACAATATATATCTTGAACAGCTTTATACATTTGGCGATCCTCTTCGCCACCCTAATGCAAGGGTTATAACATGTGCATATTTCGCACTTGTAAGGGCTGAAGATATTAAGATTGTCACAACGCCGGAATTGGGATGGCATAAAATTTCCGACCTTCCGCCGCTTGCATTTGACCATAAGGAAATTATTGAATATTCAATGAAAAGAACACGTGAAAGATTGGAACTCTGCCCGGTTGCTTACCAACTTTTGAATGAAAAATTTACACTTACCGAAATGCAAAAAGCTTATGAGCTGATTATGGGTAAAAAACTTGATAAACGTAACTTCAGGAAAAAAGCTCTTTCAACAGAAGGCTTGATTGAATTAAATGAATACACTAAGTCGTCGTCTAAAAGACCTGCACGGCTCTATACTTTTGAAAATATTAAGCTGAACTCTAAAAGAGCTCACTTTATATCTAAAAACAAGGAGAAAAAATAAATGTTAGTTAATATTGTTTGGGCTGTTCAGATAATTTCAGCTTTATTATTAATAGTATTGATTTTACTGCATTCCCCGAAAGGTGACGGAATTGCGGGCATGGGCGGAGCATCTCATGTATTTGCCTCCCAAAAGAGTGCGGAAAAGGGATTAAACAAGCTTACAGGAATAGTTTCGGCTATATTTTTGGCTTGTACATTTCTTATAGGCTTTGGTATTATTAAGTAGTGAAGGAGTGAATAGTGAAGAGTGAGGGATACTTTTCACGCAATGAACTTTTCTGGGGAGAAGAAAATCAAAGGCTTCTCTCTTTTAAGCATGTTGTAGTTTTTGGCCTTGGCGGTGTAGGCGGGTATTGTGCGGAAGCACTTGCAAGGGCAGGAGTGGGGGAATTAACAATAGTTGACTTTGATAATGTTTCAATTTCAAATATAAACAGGCAGTTGGTTGCGCTTAATTCAACAATCGGACAAAGCAAGGCAAAACTTTTTGAAAGCAGGTTAAAAGATATAAATCCCGATATAAAATTACACGTAGTTGATGATTTTTATACCGCGGAAAATACATCTGCCTTTCAGACTTTTACCTTTTCAAACAAAATAGATTTTGCTGCGGATGCAATTGATACTATGCGCTCCAAAATTGATCTGCTTGAAACCTGTGTGAATTCAAATATTCCGGTAATAAGTTCAATGGGCGCAGGAAACAGAATAGACCCTTCAAAGCTTTATATTTCTGACATTTCAGAGATTGAAAATAAAAATGCTCCTTTTGTTTCTAATATAATATACCAGCTGAAAAAACGTGGCATAGAAAACGGGATTACAGTTGTTGCGAGCAGAGAAAAACCTTTTGTATCAGAAAAAATTTCTGTCGATGAAAAAATAACAACAAAATCCGGAAAAATAATTGAATTTACAAAAATAACTCCTTCGTCAACTCCATTTGTCGCAAGCTGTGCGGGAATTTTTATGGCATCATATATAACGAAAAGTTTTTTGAAGGAGTACAGACAATGAATATACTTGTAACCGGAGCATCCAAAGGTATAGGAAATGCTATAGCACGTGAACTTCAAAGTGCGGGAGATGTTTATGTAACGGGCAGAAATGAACATGCGCTTGCGGCTTGTAATTCTAAAGGCTTTTGCGTGTGTGATTTGTCTAAAGACGTAAATGATCTTGCAAAATTTATTGAGGATAAAAATATTGACGTGCTTATAAATAATGCAGGCGAGTATATTTATGCAGGACTTGAAACTATGAATATTGCAGATATCCAAAGACTTTATCAAACGAATTTGATAGCGCCTGCTTATCTTATATCAAAGGCAATTCCGTATATGAAAGGCCAAAGCTGGGGCCGAATTATAAATATAGGTTCTATATCGGGCATTATGGGAGAGGCTTATGCAAGCATATATTCCTCGTCAAAATCCGGCCTGATAGGACTTACAAAAGCTTTAGCGCTTGAACTTGCCGAATACAATATTACTGTAAATACAATAAATCCCGGTTGGGTTGAAACAGAATTAGGAATGAGTTCAATTGAAGAAAGTGAATTTTCAAAAGATGAAATTATAGACACAATTCCCCAAAAACGCTTTGTAAGGCCTGAAGAAGTTGCAAAACTGTGTAAATATCTGATTTCAGAAGACGCAAAAGGTATTACAGGACAGTCAATAAATATTTGTGCGGGGTTGAGTGTAGGAATTTAAGATTTTTATTGTTAATATTTGTAAAGAATTTGCTGATTGCTCTAACGTTTTTTGTTTATTTTGCCGAAACCTAATAGGTGTAAAATAAAAGAAAGGAGAAAATAATATTATGTCTGGAGAAGAAATTAAAGGTATTCCAGGAACTTCTGCGTCGGCTGCTGGAAATATTGATAATAAACAAGTGCAAGATTCTACAAAAATAGAGAATTTGGCAAAAGAAAAATTAGATGAACAAATACAGGACTATTATCTTAAAAAACAAGAGTATTCTTCTGTAAAATTGCAAAATAGAATAACCTATCTGCAAAAACAACGTGATAAATTAGAAAAAGATTATGATCGACTACAAAAAGAAATGTCTGTAGACACAAAAAATAATAATAAAATAGAAATGTTTAACGCATTACAAGATTCTTTAGTGGCTACAAATCTCGAGGAAGCAGAGCTTATAAAGCAGCAAACAGAGTATGATAAAGCAAATCAAAAAAGTAAAAACTAGTGATTTTGATATTTTTTACTAATAATAAATAGAAACGCCGGATTTTTACGGCGTTTTTGTTGGTTATTCATCAATACTTTATAATAATAAGAATGCGGAATGTTGTTAAAATATAACGAATATGATATTATAATACTGTGAAAATACCAGAATAAGAAAGGGACTGTTATGAAGAGATTAAGATTTGTTAAGAACTTCGGGGGGGGGGGCGTTTTAGGCTCCGTCAGAGGTTCAGAGGTCAAGAAGGCAAGAGGACAGGCCAGTTACGTTATCCTGAATATCGTTCTTCCCGTCATCCTGAATTTATTTCAGGATCTCTTATATGGAGGATTGGAAGATAGGAGGGTAGGAAGATATGCTATTATCGGTGAGCTGGGCTCACAATATACATGTCATTGCCAGCGAGTGCAACGACCGTCGCAATCGCATAATATCACCCTCCCCTTGTATTCCCCTCCCCTCAAGGGAGGGGATATGGAATTCCTTCCCTTAATAGGGAAGGTAAGGATGGGTTTCAAACAATCACCCCTCACCCTAACCCTCTCCCGCAGGGGGAGAGGGAACAATATTAATTCCCTGAAACGAACTTATTCACCTAAACTCGCTTCACTCATCACTCATCACAGTTCACTTAAGAAAATGGCTGCCTTCACT
>CALVEX010000068.1 GCA_944326655.1 Candidatus Gastranaerophilales bacterium
ATTCTGCTGGACAATATCTTGTATCAGGAACAGATGCAAAAAACTATGAAAAATCAAACAGTTTGTATGATTTTTTAAATTGTTACAATTTGGTTGATGATACTTTATATGACGAATATGAAAAAGAGTATGATGTTTATGAAGATTACCTAGAGGAGTACCAAAAATACCTTGAAGAATACGCTATATATCTTGAAGAGCTTAAAGCTTATCAAGACTCAGAAAACCAAACTGATTTGTATAAAATTTTTAGTGGAGCTGTAGGAACAAGTGATATAAAAGACGGGCCGTTTCCAGAAGAAAAAAGTCAACAATGTTACTGGTCGGCGTTACAGGCTGATGACCAAAATCATTGTTCCTGTTATAGTCATGTACTTGGGCATATTCTTGATTATAGTGCGGAATTAGATACGTGTGGTAATAACGGTAATGGGGGTATGTATGAAACTTCTGCCGGATATATATTGACAATAGGTGGGAATCCTGGTGGTTATATGGATAATTCATGTAATGAAGAGATGGCTCAGGTATCTGATGGATTGAATGAGAAAGATGCTTCTGGAGAATATTTAAGATATTGTGATGGTACGGATGATTATCAGGGTATAAGCGGTATAACTAACAGGCTGGAAAAAGCCAAGGCAGATTATGCTGCTGGGCTTATAAATGAAACAGAATTTAACCTTCAGGTTTTGTTGAGTGATTTCATTGATAATGGTGATGGGACTTATTCAATTAAATCTTTAAAACAAAAGGCAATAGATCTAAGGTTTGTTAGTGACAATTGGGGACCTGCCTTAACTAATGGTGATACAAATTCTCCCAACTATTTATTTACAGAAAATATGTTGAGTAGAGAAACTATGATAGATATGTTAATTAACTTTACAGATGGTGACATGCGAAAATTGACTTTAGGTACACCACCTGATGCACCTACGCCGCCTGTACAAGTCCAAGAGCCCGAAAAGCCTCAGTATGATATCATCGTTAATGATAGTGCAAAAGCTCAGTGGTATATCAACTTGTGGTATATGATGAACGGTTCGGAAAGTGCCAATAAAGTAAATTCTACAGTAAATGATGATGGTACGACATTATATGGCGTTACAAATAATGATAAAAATGAAAAAAGTGCTAGTTATAAAGAAATCGACCCGAATTTATTAAGCAGTTCGGAATGGCTTCAATTTGCCTTGTCAAACGGAATCGTGACATTATCCCAGGCTTCTTATTACAATCCATCCGCAAACAGCGGCAAACAGCCCGAAATGACATCAGAAGGCTATACGTGGAATTCCATCATCTACACGAATGCCACAGATATAGTGTCTCAGGAGGATAGCGCGGCAATAGCCAAATCCGAAGTAAAATATGAAAAAGCAGTCCGTGAGATCCAAAATGAGGACAGCAAAATCGATCAGGATTTGAAAAAACTGGATACTGAGCATACAGCCTTACAAACAGAATACGAATCCTTAAAAAGTGTCATAGATAAAAACGTAGAACGATCCTTCAAGGCCTTTTCATAGGAGCGTGGCATATAAATCACCCACCCCTTGTATTCCCCTGTCTTACCCGCTTTGCGATAAACGGGCACGGCTCCGCCTTCACCCTCTGCAAAGCGGGCGTTCCCCTCAAGGGAGGTGAATAGGTAGCCCTCTGTCATTCTGAACTTGTTTCAGAATCTCATTAATGGAAGATTGGAAGATAAGAGGGGCGGAGGGTATGCCATTATCGGTGAGCAAAGCTCACGAAATGAAACATGTCATTGCGAGGGAGTGAAACGACCGTGGCAATCGCAAAGTAGTGAAAATTCGCCAATAATGCGATTACCACGGCACTGCGTGCCTCGTAATGACAAATTTATTCGCGGGCATTGCCCGCCTATAATAGCTTGCCCTCCTGCCTTCTTGCCTACCGGACTTCTAAAATTACCTCTCACCCCCAGCCCTCTCCTTTCAAGGAGAGGGAGAATAATTCCCTTGAAACGAACCTATTCACCTATAGACTTATTAACTTATTGTCCCGAAATTAATGTTTTTTGTTATTTGCCCTTTTTAGATTTATTATGTTTGGGCTTTCCGTTGTTGCGCCTTGGCATATTCGGTGTTGAGTATGATGTTTGTATCCTTTTTACGCTGTACACGTCGGGGATTGCCTGAATACTTAAAATGACTTTTTTTAGGGTATCTATATTATCAAGTTCTATTCCAAGCTCAATTATTCCTACCTTGCCGCTTTTTGATTTTACATTTGCATAATTAATGTTTGTGTTGTTATCGGAAACTGCTGCTATAATATCTTTTAAAAGCCCCATCTTTTCGGCGGTTTCTATTCTTATTGTTGTGTTGTAGGTTTTATTAACGTTGTCGCCGGACCAGTTTATTGACATTAATCTTTCAGGCTCAATATAATCAAGCATAGGACAATCCATTCTGTGAACGGTTACCCCCTTTGCTCTTGTTACAACGCCGACTATCGGCTCACCCGGTATTGGTGAACAGCATTTTGCAATAGAATACATAAGGCCTTCAAGCCCTATGATATCTTTTTCAGATTTTCTTTTTGTGCCGCCGTGGAAAGTATTTGACGGTTGTCTGGGCTGTTCCGGCTTTTTAAGCTTATTTATAATTTTGTTTACTGTTGTTTCCCCGTATCCGAGTGCCGCAAATAAATCTTCCGCAGTCAGATAATTCATTTGTTTTGCAACTTTTTCAAATTCGCCGGATTTCGTGTACTCATCAAATACTGCTTTAGTCAATTCGTGTTCGAGATTTGTTTTCCCGAGTTCAATATGTTCTTCTCTGTTATTTTTCTTAAACCACTGTTTAATTTTTGAGGAAGCCTGTTTTGTAACAACGAAATTAAGCCAGTCAAGGCGCGGTGCAGGTGTTTTTGATGTTAGAATTTCTACAATATCGCCGTTATGCAGCTTTGTATCAAGCTGGGCAATTCTACCGTTAATTAAAGCGCCTACGGTTTTATTCCCGACTTCTGTGTGAATTCTGTATGCAAAGTCTACGGGAGTTGCATTAACCGGCAGGTCAAAAACATCTCCGTTAGGAGTAAAAGCAAAAACCTGATCTGAAAATAAATCTATTTTAACGGAATTGACGAAATCTTCGGCCGAAGCCATATCTTTGTCGTATTCAACGAGTTTTCTCATCCACGAAAACTGCATATCTGAGGGCGCATTTGCTTTTTGAGAGCCCTTTTCTTTATATCTCCAGTGGGCTGCAATACCGTATTCCGCAACCTCATGCATTTCCCAGGTTCTGATTTGAACTTCCAAAGGCTTGGAGCGCGGTCCTATAACAGATGTATGCAAAGATTGGTACATGTTGCCTTTTGGCATTGCAATATAATCTTTAAATCTTCCGGGAATGGGTTTAAACTGGGAATGAATAAGACCTAAAACTTCATAACATTCTTTTTCCGTATCGACTATTACACGTACCGCAGTTATATCGTAAAGGTCGTGGAAAGCAATGTTCAGACGTTTCATTTTACTGTAAATACTGTAATAATGCTTTGCTCTGCCCGTAATCTGCGCGTTTATTCCGGCCTTTTTTACATCCGCTGTAATTTTGTCAATCAGAATTTTAACAGTTGCTTCTCTGTCCGCTTTTGTTTGTGAAACTAGGCGGGCAATTTCAAAATATTTATCGGGTTCAAGATATCGTAATGACAAATCTTCAAGTTCTGCCTTAATTTTATAAATCCCTAATCGGTTAGCGAGCGGGGCAAAAATATCGAGAGTTTCTCTGGCTATTTTTTGCTGTTTGGTTGTTGTCATAAAATTAAGGGTACGCATGTTATGAAGTCTGTCTGCAAGCTTAAGAAACACAATTCTGATATCTTTTGCCATTGCAATAAAAAGACGGCGGAAGTTTTCGGCCTGTCTTTCTTCTTTTGACTTAAACTGTAATTTTCCTAGTTTTGTAACACCCTGGACAAGCGATAAAACATCTTTTCCAAATAATTTTTCTATTTCTTCCGGCTGTGTATCAGTATCCTCAAGAATATCGTGTAAAAAAGCGGCCTCAAGGGTATGAGAATCAACTTTTAGGCCGACAAGAATTTTTGCAACTTCAACCGGATGAATAATATAAGGTTCTTCAGAAATTCTGTACTGGCCTTCATGCAGACGTTTTGCAAACAGGTAAGCCTTTTCTATTTCCTCAATTTCTTCAGGTTCCCTGTTCTGTGCAATAAGTTCTTTTTTTATGTCATCAAAAAGAGGTTTTTCGCTCATGATATAATCATAATACAGATTTTATTTGATTTTTTCAAGTAAATCATAAAAATTCATTCATAAGGACTAAAAAATGATTAAAGAAGCGAAGGACGGTTTAATTATTAATATAAGAGTATCTCCCAATTCTTCAAAAAACGAGATAATAAAATCTTCTGATATTATAAAGGTTAAAATCACTGTTCATCCGGTGGTGGGCAAGGCGAATAAGGCAGTAACTGAATTTTTGTCAAAACAGCTGAAAGTACCTAAATCAAATTTGGAGATATTAAAAGGCCAAACTTCAAAAGATAAGAGCATTCTCATAAAAATACAGGATACGGAAAAAATAGCTACAATAAAACAATTTTTTTCATAGAAAATTAATGGCAAAAATTTTTATTTATAATTTTTAGTAACTTTGATAGAAAACATATTGCAAAATAATATTTTTTGTATTATGTTAAGCAAACAAGGAAATAAAATGTCACAAATTCAATCTTTAAAATTATATCATCACAATCATCATAGCGTCCTTGAAAGGCTATGGGATTGTTGATGCGCGTTTAAAGATTTTTATATAAAACAATTCCGTTAAAAATAGTCTTTCAAGGAGCAAGAGATGCGTGATGAAGGACTATTTTTTTATAAAAAGGAATTGGAGAAAAAATAATGACAATCGCAAATATAATTTCGGCAATAGGCAATAATAACAGTGTTTACCCTTTAATCGTTCGTGACTGCGGAATAGAAGTCCCGACAAAAATTGCACTTACTTATGAACAGAATAAAAAAGAGTCAAAAGGTATTGCATATCTTGCCGCCCGGGAAAGGTTTTTAGATGAATATTCAGTGTCTGCTGTTTGGCTTGGCGGAATTCCTCTTGTGGGCTGGCTGTGTGATAAGTATATAAAATCAAGAGGTCTGAATCCCGATGTAAATTTAAAATTATTTAAAGAAGAGGCCGGTATTCAGGGGATTGATTATAACATTCAAAAATTTAAATCTCTTGCACCCGATGCAGTTAAAGATCTGCTGAAAGTTAAAGAAAATAAAAAGTTATATGAAAAACTTCTGGCTTCAAAATTTATAGCCTCAACAACAATTCCGATTTTGTTTATGGGATTTATTCTTCCAAAACTTATTTTCGCCTCGTCCGCAAGAAAGATTGAAAATTTGAGGAAAAAAGAGGCTTCTCAAAAGTCTGCAACAAATATAAGCTTTTTACAGAAAGAAAAATTTTATAGGAATAAAGATGTTAATTTTACGGGAAACTGGATAGCAAAAGTCGCAAATTTTTCCGCACAGGACAAAATGGCGGTAACAGACGGAGGTTATGCTGTGGGACGTGTCGGAACAGCCAGAAATAAAAATGAAGCTTATGATATTTCTTTTAAAATGGCTGGGATGATGTTTTTAAACTTTGTGGCGCCGAAATGGATTGAAAAAGCTTTAAATAAAGTCACCGGTGTTGAATTAGACCCTATTATGCTTGCTGATAAAAATTTCATTAAACAAGTAAAAGACGGTACTATACTGAATAACCTGCCAAAGTCAGATAAGGCTGAGGATTTGTTAAAATTCGTTGATAATATATCAAATAAAGACTCACAATTTATAAAATAAAAAAAAAAATTCAATAAAATAAAAACTTTTGAAAATGGCATCAGAG
>CALVEX010000069.1 GCA_944326655.1 Candidatus Gastranaerophilales bacterium
AAAAAGAAAGAAATTAAGCAAAGAAAGAAAAACGCGCTGACCGTTTAATCTGCACTAAATTCAACTCGAGCGGATGAACTCGCTAGATATTTGTCATCCTGAACTTGTTTCAGGATCTCTCTTTACCTCTCAAACAGCATCCGCTTTGTTACTGTTTCATTAAGTGCAGATTATTATAATTTACGTGCGCTTCGCACATTGTAATGGCTTATCGTCAAAAACAATCACCCCTCACCCTTGCCCTCTCCCGCAAAGGGGAGAGGGAACATTTATTTTGTGAGCTTTGCTCACCGATAAAAGCCTACCCTCCTACCTTCCTGCCCTCTGTTTGCCAATCTTTCCCTCTCATGTGAGAGGGAAAGATTCTTATAATATTTATTATGTATTTATTTATTTTTATAATATAATACATATAAACACAGATATTATAGGAGAGCAGATATGGATCAGGAAACTTACATGAGAATTATGGGCTATGTGCCTACAGTTATAGAAGCATCTTCAAGAGGCGAACGTTCTTTTGATATTTTTTCAAGACTTCTCAGAGAAAGAATTATATTTCTCGGAACAGAAATTGATGATGATGTGGCAAATTCAATTGTTGCACAACTTCTTTTGCTTGACAACGAAAACTCTGAAAAAGATATTATGCTATACATAAACAGCCCAGGCGGTGTTATTACGGCAGGTATGGCTATTTATGATACAATGCAGCTTATTAAATCTGATGTTTCAACAATATGCCTCGGGGATGCAGCTTCAATGGGCGCGTTTCTGCTCTGCTCGGGGGCTAAAGGGAAAAGAATGGCGCTTCCGAATGCCAGAGTAATGATCCACCAACCTTTAGGGGGAGCAAAAGGTCAAGCTACAGATATTGAAATAGAAGCAAAAAAAATACTTAGAATGAAAGAAATGCTGATTGAAATTATCGCAAAAAATTCAGGTCAGCCTGTTGAAAAAGTTAAAGAAGACTGTGAACGCGACCACTTCCTAACAGCGCAGCAAGCTTTGGAATACGGTCTTATTGACAAAGTTATAACTAAAAGCGACAAGTAAATTTAACAATTCTTAACAAAACTTCCAAAAACATGCAATTTCATTAAGTTGCATGTTTTTATATATATGTAAGGTTAAAAAAAGGTTAGTTACAAAAATTTAGGTAGGAGTAAATGTTATGTTAATTTTCGTGTATCGAAAATTGCAACTTGCCCATCAACGGAACGATGTAGAATATCGTATCATGAATCTGACAAAGAAGTTATCTGATTTGCAGCAGTATTCTGCAAACATAGCTGACGGTTCAGTATCAATGAGCGATATGATGAACACTCCGTCATCAATGTTCGGCAGGCAGATGATGTATATGCAGTATGCCCACAACGGAGCATTGATGAATGCTCAACAAAATATGGCGATGATGCAGCCAATGATTACGGCACAAATGCAGCAAATGCCAAATCCCCAGTATCAGAATATGTACCAGCAATGGATATTCAAAAATCTGTATAACCAGGGCAGGGAAGCAATGGGCAAGCAGGAAGCAAAGCTTTTAAACGAACAGGAAAAGCAAATTCAGGCGGAAAAAGCTAAACTTGAAACGCAATTAAAAATGATTGAACAGGAATACGAATCGGTTAAAGAGGCCGAAAAAGAGGCAATACAACGATTTAAGCCTGAATATTAATCAAGATTTCTCATAAATTACCCCTATCCTTGACTAACCTGTACAAGGAGTTCGCTAAACGCGGGCTCCTTTTTACCACGTTATAATACTATCAGCTTTGCAGTCAAAATCCTCACGGGGAAGCTTTTCTACTAACAATCGGGAAGCGACAGGAATAATTGTCTTAATATTCGGAAATTTTGCCAAAAATCTGTCATAAAACCCGCCTCCGTAACCGAGCCGGTAGCCGTCTTTATCAGCCATAAGAGCCGGTACAAATATTAGATCAAGGATTTCAGGATTAACATAATTTGTACAGGGTTCTTTTATATTAAATGAGGATAATTCAAGTTTGTCACCGTCTTTAAAAGGACAAACTGCTATATCTTTCCCTGCAACCTTCGGAAGATAAAAATTTTTATTGTCATCTAATAGCGAAAGCAGATTTATTTCATACTTTGCCGGATAAAAAATCATGATATTTTCTGCACTTTGATAAGTCTTGTTTTCTCTGATTAACCTTACTATATTCCGGCTGATAAGCTGTATATCAAGCTGCTTTCGTATAAGTTTTGCCTTTACTCTTAAGTCGGTTTTATTCTCCATAGTTTTTAGTATATAATAAAAATATGAAAGACTTTTGCAGCAACGAACTTATAAATCCTAATTGGGCAAAACATGGTTACATTCAGGTCTATACAGGCGACGGAAAGGGAAAAACCACGGCTTCACTCGGGCTTGCAATGAGGGCGCTCGGACGCTGCTGGAAAGTACTTATTATAATGTTTACAAAAGGCGGGGATGATTACGGAGAGTTGATATCTTTCCGAAATTTATCCGAACAGATTTCCCAAAACCTCACCATTGTTCAAGCAGGTTTAGACAGAATTGTTTACTCTGATAATAAAAATAAAAATGACGAGAAAGAAATTAAAAAGGGGTGGGAACTGGCTAAGAGAGCAATAAAAAATGATGAATACAATCTTATAATCCTTGATGAAGCAAATATTGCAATTGATTTAGGATTTATTGATGTTGATGAAGTTGTTGAAGTCCTGAAAAACAAACCTGAAGAGATGGAAATTGTATTAACAGGAAGAAACGCTAACCCGAAAATTATCGAGATAGCGCATCTTGTATCAGAGATTCATCCGGTCAAACATTACTGGGATACAGGTATTGCGGCCCGCAAAGGGATTGAATATTAGATTTTAACCGGATAATAATCCGGAATTTTCCATCCGTTGCAATAGATAAGCGCGGCACAATATTGTGACGGATAAATACCTTCACCGGTGTAATTAACACTTTTACAACGGTCTATAAATGTATCTAAGTTATTCTGAATATACGTACAATCCCAATTTCTGTAAGTTTTAGGAAACATTGACACTGCCGTTTTGTCAGAAGATATATTTATACTAAATGCAAATACATCTTTGCCTTCAATTAGGTGTGAAGCCTTACTGCCGGTCGGCAAAATAAAATTACACGTACCCAATATACTTCCTCCAGACTGTAATAAAGAAAGAAAAACCGCACCGCCGTCAGAAAGCTGACGCCAATGCATATTATTAGAATTATTAAAATCCCAAAGAGGACCATCTCCATCGGCTGCATAAATTTTATAATAAAGTTTTTCAGTATCAGCATTTGCTGATTTTTTATCCACAATTGCTAAATAAGGGGCAAAATATTTATCGAAAAAAGCCTCAGTTTTCTGTGTATCAACAGTTGACTCCCATTCCCAGTTTACCGCGGGGCCGTATTCAGCCTCTGAACGCTGTATTGCCTGATTTAAAACACTATAATATTTCTTTAATGAAGTTTCAACAACCTGCTTTTTATAATTACTTACCAAAGCCGGTATTGTTAATGCTGCAACAACACCAATTATGCCGAGGGTGATAAGAACTTCAGCTAAAGTGAACGCAGCATGTTTTTTCTTAAGTGAATAAGTTAATAAGTCAATAGGTGAATAAGTTCGTTTCGGGGAGTTAGTATTGTCTCCTCTCCCCCGCGAATTGACCTTCGCACGGAAGAGAGCTTTTATATCGTTCCCTCTCCCCCTGCGGGAGAGGGCTAGGGTGAGGGGTGATTGTTTTTGACGATAAATTAGTTTTGGGGAATTATACTCCCTCTCCTTGGAAAACTCTTGTTCAAATATTTTAAAGTTTAATAAATATTGTGGCAGAGGGGGGAAAAGAGGGCTGGGGTGAGGTTTAATTATTGGTAAAATTTCACTATTATGCGATTGCCACGGTCGTTGCACTTCCTCGCAATGACATGTTTCTTTAAGCGGGCACTGCCAGCCGATAACAGCATACCCTCCTATCTTCTTATCTTCCAATCTTCCATATAAGAGATCCTGCGGAAAACCGGACATTTTGCACAAAATCAATAGATTTTGGCAAAAGTAGTCAACCAAGTTCAGCATGACGTAACTAGCCTGCCTTCCTATCTTCTTATCTTCCGAGCTTCCGGAAGAGCCTAGAGTGCCCCCCCCCCGAAGTTCTTAACATTTCTTAAATTTTTCATACTCCGATCCTCATGTTGACTGCAATTCAATATAATTATTATAGCATATGAACTTTTCTATTTCAACCATAACCACTCTTAATATAAAAATAAGTAGCAAAAAATTTTTTTACGGTTTTTACTATAATAACTTAAAAATAAAAAGGAATTCTTTATGTCAGTAAACTATCCGCAAATAACACCCAATATGGTCTACACTTCTCCGGCAGCTGCAAAAAAAAGAAAAGCAGGAGCAACTATTCTCGGCGGAATGCTTGGAATGACCGCTTACTATCTTCCGTTTACCAAAGACGAATTTGTAAATAAAGCTTTTAAAATTACAAAAAATGAAGCAAATGCACAAATTGTTTCGTTAACACAGGCAGTAAAAGAAATAGAAAAAAACGCATTATCAAGTGAAAGCAAAATGATTTTGCAGGAAATGGGAGTTAATCCAGATATCAGAGAAATTACCCAAAAATGTATGGATATTGATAAAAAGGTTTCAGACCCGGATTCGGTTAAAACTTTAAAAACTTATTTTAGTAATAACTTTAAAAACTTTAAGAAAAACCCTCATTTGATGGACAACAATTGTTCGGATGCTTTTAAAGCGCTTAAGTGGAATAAGTTTAAATGGGGTATGGGAATAGGCGCGGCACTTGGGCTTGCGTTCAGCCTTTTATCAAGCAGAGAATAACTGCACAGGCTGATTAATAAAATCTATAACATCAAAATCCTTAAATGAAGAAATCTTTTTTATATTGCCTGGATTTTTCACGGTTTCTTTGGCAAGAATGGCTCCTACAATAGCCTCAAGCTGCGACATTGGCATCATATTTGACGGGAGATCAAGTCCGTATTCAAACTTTAGCATCTGCTGCAAATATTTGCAATCAGCCGGAGAGCGTTCCTTATAGCATGAATTTAAATTCATGCTCTGGCGTGTCAGGTAAATTTCAAATCTGCTTATATCAACACCTTTTTCTGACAATGACTTAAAATATTCACATCCTCTTGTCGAATATCTTTGCGTCCATCCCTCTCGATTAGGCATCAAAGGATTAGTCGACACAAGCTGATAAGGCTTGCCGAGTATTCTCCACTTGCCGTTTAACATAGTCCTGTCCCAGACAAGAGAAACACATATTTTTGAGTATTTTAATGACGAATAATTGTCAAAAAAGAACATTACGTCATTCATTGTATATAGTTTATCAACAAGGATAAGCGTATTATCCTCATCTAGTACGGCAACTCCGCTGTCCATCCCAGATGAAGCCGCCAGCGACAAGCCTATATAATAATTCATAAATTTTCTCCTTACGCCATAAGCTGCGTAATTATTACAGGTTCATCATCAGTAGCCAGAACTGTATGTTCAAAATGGGCGGAAGGCATATTATCAGCAGTGCTTACAGTCCATTCGTCATCCGCAACAACTACTTCATCACAACCCAAATTTAACATAGGTTCAATTGCAATTGCATATCCTGACTTAATCAAAGTATGGTCGCCGACTTTGTAGTTAAACAAAAACGGTTCTTCATGCATTTCATGGCCAACACCGTGCCCTCCGTATTGACGAACAATTCCGAGTTTTTCTCTCACAGCAACAGCTTCTATAGCACCTGAAATATCATCCAAAACATTTCCTGCTTTCATTTGCGCAATCCCTGCGAAAAGAGCTTCTTCAGTTGCTTTCAAAAGTCTTTTACATTCGTCGCTTATTTGACCTACAGGATAAGTCCAGGCGCCGTCTCCAACCATACCTGCATAAGTTGCACCGACATCAATACTAATGATATCTCCTTCTTTAACAATTACATCTTCATGAGGTATTCCGTGAACTACCTGTTCATTGATTGAAGCGCAAATTGAGCCCGGGAAACCGTGATAACCAAAAAATGTAGGAACAGCACGTTCTTGGCGGATAATATCATGTGCAATACTGTCCAGTTCTTTTGTGCTTATCCCGGGTTCTATAACCTCTTTCATTTTTTTGTGGACAAGGGCTACAATGTGACCTGCATGGCGCATTCTTTTAATTTCATCACGCGATTTTTTGTGAATCATTTAATTACCTCTAGCAATCTTTCCCAGACTTCGTCAATTGTACCGTTTGCATCAATCGATTTTAAAACACCTTTTTTAGTGTAATATTCAACTAATGGTGCAGTTTCCTTATTATATGTATCAAATCGCGACTGTGCCACTTCTCTTGTATCATCTTTACGCTGTGTAAGTTCAGCCCCGTCTTTGTCACAATGTCCTTCAACTTTCGGCGGCTTGAATTCAAGGTTGTAAATTTCACCGCATACAGGGCAGGAGCGGCGGTTGACAATTCTTTCAACCAAAATGCTTGTGTCAATATCAAAATAAACCGCAATGAATTTAGTATTGTCATCCTTATCAATTTCGGCATTCATTTTTTCAAGTTCTTCTGCCTGTTCAACACTTCTCGGATAACCGTCAAGGATATAACCGTTTTTGCAGTCATCTTGAGAAAGTCTGTTTTTAATAATTCTTGAAACAAGTTCTACAGGAACAAGCTGCCCTTTATCAATATAGGCTTTAGCTTCTTTACCGGCTTCAGTTTCATTTTTAATCTCAGCTCTCAAAAGCGACCCTGTGTCAATGTGCGGAAATTTTAAAAATTCTGCAAGTCTGTTTGTCTGAGTACCTTTACCGCATGCCGGCGGTCCTAAAAAAATTAATTCTTTTTTTGTCATAATAAATCTCTCTTTCGTCTAATTCTGATTTTATAATACATCAAGAATATTTTTAATTCAATTATGTCATAAACGGATTTATATTGCAGTTTACACTAAATATATGTAATACTGCCCTCTTGACATCCGGCCTTCCTAAATCAGCCCTCTCTCTAACTCTCTCCCGAGGAGAGAGGACACTTTTCAATTTCCTTATACAGGAAAAGAATTTAGAGTGAATAAGTAAATAGGTGAATAAGTTCGTTTCGGCGAGTTAATATTGTTTCCTCGCCCCGGCGAATTGAGCTTCGCGCGGGAGAGAACTTATATATGGCTCCCTCTCCCCTTGCGGGAGAGGGTTAGGGTGAGGGGTGATTGTTTTTGACGATAAGACGCTAAGACGTTAGGACTCCCATTATTTAAACCCCTCCTCGAAATCATAGATTTCGTCTCCCTCTCACAAACGATAATCAATCGTTTGTTCGGCAGAGTCTCCAGGGGAGGACATAGAATATCTTGTGAGCTTCGCTCTCCGATAACAGCATACCCTCCTACCTTCTTACCTTCCAATCTTCCTAAATCAGCCCTCTCTCCGCGTACGAGAACAATAATAACAAAAAAAATAATTAAGACTAATAGCCTATAGCCCAATTAAAAGAAGCTGTTTTCTGGGGTTTATTATCAACAGCTGCAGGGGAAGAAACCGCCTGAACTTCAATTACTTTTGCAGCTTTTTGGAGCATATTGTATTCCATCATTTTGCTGTCAACATTATTAAAAGACTTTAATCTGTCAAGCTGATTCTGAAGTTCCGCATTCTCATCATTAAGAGTTGTAATCTGTCTGCTTAATTTATTAAGAGTAAGTTCATTAGACATCGAAAAGTAATAGCTTACAAATGCCACAAGCACCGCAAGCCCTAACAAAGCACATAAAGTTTTATTTACTTTTCTTATTGCCATAGCCTTTTGAGAAATCTCCTTCTGGAAATATCCTTCTATAACCTGATTATCATCTGTTATTGGATTATCAACATATGATTGTTTTGTATAACCTTCCTGAATTGATACTTCTAATGTTCTTACTCTTGCTGTATTCAACGTTCTACCCCAACTGAATTATCTTACTACTCCCTCTATCGCCTTATGCATCTTGCTACTCTTAACTTAGCACTTCTGGAAGGAGGATTTATTGATATCTCCTCATCACTCGCAACTATCGGTTTTTTGGTAACCAACTCTAAAATCGGAGGCGGACAATTGCATATCATTTGGGTTTTATCGCAATGGCACCTCTGTGAGTGATACTTGAATAAGTTTTTCACGAGCCTGTCCTCAAGCGAATGAAAACTTATTACACTTATTATAGCACCAAAGTCGAGTAAATCCAACACATCATTCAGAGTATTTTTTACATTTGTTAACTCATGATTTACTTCAATACGAATTGCCTGAAACACACGTGTAGCCGGATGAATAGAAGATTTTACACGCGGGGTGCAGCTTACTATTAAATCGGCCAATTCGGTTGTTGTTTCAAGTTTTTTAACTTTTCTGATAGCCATAGCTTTTTGGGAAATCTCCTTCTGAAAATAACCTTCAATAACCTGATTGTCTTCCGT
>CALVEX010000070.1 GCA_944326655.1 Candidatus Gastranaerophilales bacterium
TTTTTATACTTGCAACAACAGAAGTTCATAAAGTTCTTGATACGATAAAAAGCCGCTGCCAGAGATTTGATTTTAAGCGTATTACAACTGATGATATTGTAAAACATCTGAGATATATTGCTGATAATGAGAAAATCAACATAACCGATGATGCTTTATACACAATTGCGAAAAATTCTGCTGGCGGAATGCGCGACAGTATTGCCCTGCTTGATCAGTTAAGTGTTCTTGACGGTGATGAGGCTATTTCAACAGATGATATAAATAATCTTCTCGGGCGTCTTTCATTTGATACCTTAAATTCTCTTGCTGATAAAATAGTAAATTCAAAGCCTCAGGAAGCTATTGAAGAATTAGAAAATATTTATAATTCTGGAAATGAGCCTGTACAAATTCTGACTAATCTTATGGATTATTTGAAAAATCTGCTTATTGTCAAAAATTGCAGAAAGGAGATTGCATTTGAACTGACTCAGGCAAACGATGCTCAGGTTAAAGCTTTGACGGCACAGGCTGAAAGTATTGAAACTCATCAGATTGTTTTCCTTATAGATAAATGCTCTGAATATATTAAAGAGTTAAAGCTTACTAATAATCCGCGCCTGTGGCTTGAAGTTGCAATAATTGACCTTGCAAATTTAACTGAAAATACATCTCTGCTGGAACTTCAAAACAGAATTGCAAGATTAGAAAGCGGAAATGTTCAGCCTGTTAAAGTTTCTGCTTATAAAACAGCTCCAGCCCCTGTTATGAAGCCTGAAATGCAAAGAGCGGAACATGCAAAACCGGATATAGTCTTGCATAAAGAAGAAGAAAAGGTTCAAGCGTCGGAGAAGCCTCAAGAAAAAGAGCCTGTTTCTTCTGAACCAAAGGCTGAAAGTGCTCACAATACAGATGATTTTTCACCGATGCCGAAATCAAAACACTCTGACGGAGCTGATATTTCGGTATTATGGGGAAGACTGCTTGATAATGTGCACAGTGCTCCGACAAGAGCATTACTGAAACAATGGGCTAACCCTGTTAAAATTGAGCCTGATGAAACCGTTTTAACAATGAAAAATGAGATTTTCTTAAATCAGGTTCAAAGCGGTTCTAAAAAACAGGCAGTTGTTGATGCCGTGAATGCTTTGTTTTCGCAAGAAAATTCAAATGTTGTTATAAGACTGCCGCATGCTGATGATGTGCAGGTAAAGCCTGTACAATCTGCACCTCAAAATGCAGAAGCTCCAAAACCTAAACCATCACCGGTGATGAAGTCTGTTCAAATGGAACCTGAGGTTTCTTTAAATGAGGTTGAGGAATTGAAAGAAGAAGTTTCTAAACCAATAAAGAGTGAAAGCGCTTCTAAAATTGCAGATTCATTACATTCTGATAATGTGAATATGGTGATGGAAATTTTTGAAGGTAAAGTTATTGATTAAAGGAGTTAGATATGAAAATTCAAAACATTAACAATCAGAATTTTGGTAAAGAAAGTTCTTTTGCTAACAGTAAAAATTATGCTGATTGTTTTTATTCAATGGATAGTGATGATAAATTGGATGTTATTTACGGGATGTTACTGGAACAAAAACAAGATTTGGTAACTTTATCAAAAAATCAGGCGAAAATTCAAAAATGTAACGATAATGCGTCAATGTTTATTTTGAATAATTTACGCAATGCGGGTGAATATTATGATACTGTTCAATTAGGCAGAGCTTTTGATGGCGCCAGAATTAATATTATTGCTTAAATCTTTGTTGTTTTAAATTTAAATGCTTCCAAACTTTCAGGAAAATAATCCTTTGGCAATCCCGCTTTGAGTTTTAGCTGTCTCAAAAATTCATTTTTATCAGGCAGTTGTTCCCATACATCAGGTAAAAATACCGCTTGATAATTCCCGTCGCGGATTATCAGGCCGTCAACGGCCGGCGTTAATTCTTCAAGAAGTTCTTCTTCTGCCTCAAACTCAAGTCTTTCGGGTTTGGAAAGCAAAGAAACTGCGATCTCTATTCTGTTATATTCATTTAGCGTAAGTGCAGGAAATCTTGAATCAGAAAAAGCGGCTGCATGCGCATTATGAATTAAATCTTTAATTAAAGGTTTATGTGCAATAATTGAGCCGATACAACCGCGTAAAATTCCGTCCAGTTCGAGTGTAACAAATGAGGCTCCGTATTCTTCAAAAACGCAGTCGTAGTTGTTTATTTGAGCTTGCCCTAACTGCAGCCCGGATAAGATACTGTCTTTACAAATTTTTTTGACAAAATCAGAGTAATATTCTTTTATGTAATTATTTTTTTCTCCGTCATATAAAAACCAGCTTCCATAGCCTACAACTCTTGATGAATCACCAGTTGCCGCTGCCGAATTTGTGAGTCCGGCTCTTATAAGAGAAAAATTTTTCTTCTTAGCAAATTCAATAAGCCCGCAAATTCCGACTGCTCCGCATGCCTGTTCCTGCTCAAAATTTGAGAGATTGTTTTCTTCAATCATTTTTGCGGTGTAATTGTCTATTTTAAAAGCCTCTTTTTCTGGATAAAAATGGCTTAAATCACTTGATATTATGAAAACGTTATCTTCATCTTTCCAGAAGTGTTCTATAGTTTCACATAAGTTTTTAAAATTTTCACATCCGTATAGAACAGGTACAATTTGAGCATCAGGTAAAAAATATTTAATTAAAGGCAGTTGAACTTCTATTGAGTGCTCTTTTTCAAATGCGAAATCAGCAGTATTACAGTCGCAAAATGCTGCAATTTTCTGTGTTAATTCTTTATTGACTTTTATGTTTCCTAACGGTGTTTCAAATTCATCGTAATCGCAGACCGCACATCCGAAAATTCGTTCATAGTGTGCAGGTGCAAATATGAAAACATTTTTTGCATCTCTTTTCAGATGTTGTATTCCATTAGCAGCAAGCCTGCCTGAATATAAGTAGCCCGCATGAGGAACAATTACCGCTCTTGACAGATATTTGAGCTCTTCAATTTTAAAATTCTTTATAAGATTTTCTAATTCTGTTTTATCGGCAGGATAAAATGTTCCCGCTGATGATGCTCTTTTCTTCATAAAATTTATTATACAACTTTTTTCTTATTTTGAAATAGGATAGTAAGTTAATAAAATATCAGGTTCAAAGGTATCAATTTGTGTAATTTTAAAATTCAAGCTGTCATTTATATTATCAATTTTTCTAAAATCAAAGCAGGATAAGGAGCTGTTATCGCCGGTGATTTTGGGAGCAATAAAATGATAAATTTTGTCTGTATATTTTAAAATTTCTCCGTTCAGATGACCGCCGGCTTCAACTAATATACTTTTTATTCCTAAATCAAATGCCTTTTTCAATATAAATTCCAAATCGAGTTTTTCAGTCTTTACAGGCGTTTTTATGAAATTTATTCCACCTTCAAACATATCAAGCGTTGCGTTAAACAGATAAATTTCGCCTTCTTTGTATATTGATGCTTCAAGATTTGTTTTTAATTCTCTGTCCAGAATAATTTTTTTTCTATGCGCCATTGTCGGATTATCGGCAAGAATAGTTGAAGATGTCGTTAAAATTGCATCATAGCGGTTTCTTATTTTTTTTACTTCTTCACGCGCCTTATCAGATGTTATCCATTTGGAAGATCCGTTTGACGTTGCAATTTTTCCGTCCAGAGTTGTTGCGGTTTTCAGTGCGACAAAAACTTCATTTTTTGTCATATTTTTTATAAAGATTTCATTTAATGCTTTGCATTCATCTTCAAGAACATTTTCTATTACTTCAATTCCAGCATTTTTTAATTTTCTGATTCCGTTTCCTGCAACAATTGGGTTTACATCTTGCATTCCTATAACAACTTTTTTTATTCCGCGTTCAATGATTAAATCTGCACAGGGAGGAGTTTTTCCGTAGTGCGAGCAGGGCTCTAGATTTACAATAAGTGTTCCTTCTTTTTCTTCTCCGTTTTGAAGTTTCAAAAGTGCATCACGTTCTGCATGGTTGTCTCCGTATTTGTGATGATAACCTGTTGAAATTTCATTTCCGTCTTTATCGAGAACAACGCATCCTACAAGTGGATTTGGAGAAGTCATCCCCTCTGCCTGTCTTGCAAGTTCTATACATTTTTGCATTAATAAGTTATATTGCATATTTGCATTGTACTATAAAATTTGCTATATTTGAAATGACAGAGTAGATTTATCTACAAAGTTTGCACTTAGTAGAATAATGTTGTCATGCTGAACTCGTTTCAGCATCTGACAGGATCCCGAAACAAGTTCGGGATGACTAAAAACTTAAGAGGTAACTCTTAAAGCAAAATTTGTATAAAGGACAGAGAAAAAAGGAGTTAGTTATGGATTTGAAATATATCGGGCACAGCGCTTTTGAAATTAAATTAAAAGATAATTCAATAATGGTAGATCCTTATGTAAGCATTAATCCTAAATATGACTGGCATAATGCAAATATCACGGATATATTTTTGACGCATGCCCATGGCGACCACCTTGGTCAGGCTATCGAAATTGCAAAAGAAAAAGATGCAACTATTACCGCAATTGTAGAACTTGCACAATACTGCAAGGAGCAGGGATGCAAGGTTCGTTCTGTCAACTTCGGCGGATGGATTAAGTATGATTGGGGCAGAGCGATTTTTGTTCCTGCTTCTCATACAAGTTCTTTGCCTGACGGCAGATATGCGGGTGAGCCGGCCGGAATTGTTTTTGATGTCGAAAATGTAAGAATTTACCATGCCGGAGACACCGGATTGACTTCGGAGATGAAGACTATAAAAGAATTATACCGTCCGAACATTGCTATGCTTCCTATTGGAGGGCATTATACAATGGATATAGAACATGCCGCAGTTGCAGCTGACTGGTTGGGAGCTCAAACAGTTATTCCAATGCATTATAATACTTTTGACGAGATTAAAACAGATTTGGAAAAATTTGCGGCGCTTTTGCAGATAAATAATTCCCGTTGTGTAGTTTTAGACCCTGACAAAGTTTAATTGGGATTTATATCGCAGTTTAGACTAAATATCTTCAAAATACAGTCATACTGTCATTCCGAACTTGTTTCGGAATCTCTATATTATTTAGACCCTGCGGGAAACCGGACATTTTGCACAAAATCATAGATTTTGGCAAAAGCAGTCAAACAAGTTCAGAGTCTGCCCTGAATTTATTTCAGGGGTGACTTTTAAGATATTGTTTAGTGTAGCGATATAGGTGCCGTTTAATTATACGTTAATATTAAAAATGAAAATGGCTGAATTTTATATTCAGCCATTTTCTATATTAAGGTAAAATTGTGACTGTTTATTAGGCTTCTTTTTTCCCGCTGCTGCTTAATACTAATCCTAAGATAAGTCCTGCTGCAGCTGCTATACAGCCCCACAAGAGAGCTGCTTTACCTTGGCCTTCGTGGAACAATTTTTTGACTTTGCCAAATGCAGATTTGAATTCTTCATTATTTACAAGTTCGCCGATTTTTGTTGATTTTTTCTCGCCTGCTGCTTTTACAGCATCATCATATGCTTTAACTACAGCTTTTTGAGCATCGTCACTTCTTAAACCTGCTTCTTTTGCTGAGCGCAAAGCTTCTTGGGCTTCTGTAAGAGCTTTCGCCTGAGGGCTATCTTTTAAAGCTTCCGTTGCTACTTTGTCTATTTCTTTGTTCAAAATTGGTTCATAAGCATTCTGTGCTGCTTTAAGCTTTGTCATTTCATCGCTATTTGCTATAGCATTTTTTGCTTTTAATAATTCATCTTCACCAGCCTGTGAGATTTCTGTGAGTTTGTCAGCATCAGTTCTACCGTTATTTAATTCTTCTAAAAGCTTCTTATTATAATTCTCCTCTGCCGTTCTAAGATCTTTTGCTTCCTGGGTATCTTTTAATGCATCATCTGCTTTTTTTATGACATCAGCATCTGTAGATTTCTCTGCCAACTGAGTATTATAAGCAGTTTCTGCATCTGTAACAGCTTTTACTTCAAGAGCATCGTCGGCGAGGCTAAATCTTTCTACTGCCTCATCAAAAGCTGTTTTAGCTCCCGGATCAACAGCGTATTCACCTTCATTTAATTTTGTGATTTCTGCTTTGATTTTGTCTGCTGCTTCTTTTACTTCGCCTTCAGTATCTT
>CALVEX010000071.1 GCA_944326655.1 Candidatus Gastranaerophilales bacterium
TGGCTAGACAATTAACTAATATTGTTTTTAAAATCCTGAAAAACAACTCTGCGCCGGGGGAACCATAATTATTACCACAGTGCCAGTGTTAAATTTTGTTAATTTTTACTAGAAATATCTCTAATCAGTGAGGGAGAGCGTAATTCCCTAAAAAGAACTTATTCGTTTATTTACCTATTCACTTATTCACTTGAGTACATTAGGTCGTGGTTTCTTGAAGTGTACCCCTAAAAACGTAACCAATCAGTAGTCAAGTTTCTATTATTGTTTTTTATTAAAAAAATTCAGGTCCGTTATCGCTAAGATGTCTAGTATCACCTTCACCTAATTTATACTTCTTATATATATCATCTAATTCTGTTCGTACTTGTTTTTTGCCAGAAAAATTTCTAACAATTAACTTTATTGAATCTAAAATTCTGTTACCGGTACCGACATATTCCTTTGGACAAAACTCATCTGCATTAAGTAAAGCATCTATTTCTGAATCATTAACATATAAGAGTGTCTTTAAATACTCATCCGTATAATGTGGATTACGATAAGAATCTATACGTATAGTATCATTTTTTCCATCATTTAAAATATTTTTTATTGCATGTAAAAATTTAACATCACCAGTTTTTTTAGCATGGTCAAATGCATCTCTCAAAGTATTAGTCGGTTCCAATTTTGACGAAAAAGCAGGATTTGTGTTATTGTAGCCGTTAATTGGTAAAATATACATTTTGATACTCCTTTACTAAATATTTGTAACCTCTGCAATATAATAATAAAAAACGTAAAAAATAAATTTTGTCAGTTTGTAAATACATGTTAAGATAAAGCACTTGAAAATATTAAAGATTAAAATTAAAACATAAAAGGCATGTAATAAAATATGCTTATCAGGCATTATAATCAATACAACATAAGTATTTGCTATTTTTTAAAAATGCGTAAATAATAATAAATAAGAAAGGGTTTTGTATGGATTTGAAAAATGATAAAGACATATTGCAAAATCTTAAAGAGGCCGACTGTTCCAATGAGTTTATAGAAGAGTTTTTTAGGATTAGAGAACATGGAAATGACAAAATGCTTGTTCAACTTCTCTATAAACATAAATCTCAACTTCTTGAGGCTTTGCACGATTCTCAAAAGAAAATTGATTGTCTTGATTATCTGATTTTTCAAATTGAGCAGGTTGTTAACCTGAAAAAAAAGGAGCAGATTTAATATGATAAAAATTATTTCAAACCAAACATTTGACGAAGAACGTTCTTTGTACAATATAAAAGATACGGAAGTGTTGAACTGCAAATTTGAAGGCCCGGCGGATGGGGAGTCTGTCTTAAAAGAGTGCAGAAATTTTTCCGTAAACAAATGTTCTTTTTCGCTCCGCTATCCAATGTGGCACGCAAAAAAATTCCTCCTGAAAAATTCCTCAATGGATGAAAAAACAAGAGCACCGCTATGGTATTGCAGGAATGGTGAAATAACAGATTGCGACATTCAGGGAATTAAGTGCCTTAGAGAGTGTAAAAATATTTCTGTTGATAAATGCCATATTGTTTCGCCTGAATACGGATGGAGATGCAAAGGTGTCAAAATCACAAACTCAACAATTGATGCAATGTACTTTTTATTTGAGTCAAAGGATGTTGAGATTGAAAACCTTACTATGACAGGCAAATATTCCTTCCAGTATATGAAAAATTTAAGTATCAAAAATTCAAACCTCGATACAAAAGACGCTTTCTGGCACAGCAAAAATATTGTAGTCGAAAATTCCGTTGTAAAGGGTGAGTATCTGGGCTGGTTCAGCGAAAATCTGACATTTATAAACTGTAAAATTATCGGTACACAGCCCCTGTGTTACTGCAAAAACTTAAAGTTAATCAGCTGCACGATG
The DNA here is from genome assembly GCA_944326655.1 of Candidatus Gastranaerophilales bacterium. Taxonomy (GTDB): domain Bacteria; phylum Cyanobacteriota; class Vampirovibrionia; order Gastranaerophilales; family Gastranaerophilaceae; genus Stercorousia. Next base: position 1,895 of record CALVEX010000071.1, read on the forward strand.
GAGGATACTGATTTGTCTTTTGAATATTCGGAAGTCGACGCAGATATCAAAGGACATATTGATTCTGTGAAAAATCCGAAGTCAGGCACTATAGTCGCGGATTCTGTCGGAGAAATAATCTTGGAGGATGCGATTATGAAATGTGCCGACAAGGATTTGATAAGCGAACAAAAACTTTCGGCTTAAAACAAAATAAGGAGGTTATATAAATGAAGAAGTTATTGTTAGTATTAATAGCAATTATGATAACAGGAGGTATAACAATGGCGAAAGAATTAAACCAGCCGTTTGCAAAAGGTGATATAAACCCTTACAGCAAATTTTTTACAGGTACGACACACCTGCAACGACTTGTGGAAAAAGATGATATTTGGAATTCATCAATCGGAAACGTAACATTTGATGCAGGAGCAAGAACCAACTGGCACAAACATTCAGGCGGGCAAATCCTGCTTGTAACAGCAGGAGAAGGCAGATATCGGGAAAAAGGCAAAGAAATACAAATTCTTAAAGCCGGCGACGTTGTAAAAATCCCGCCAAATGTTGAACACTGGCATGGGGCAGCACCTGACAGCGAATTTGCTCATATTTCAATCGAGCCGAATCTTCCGAACAACCAAACAACTTGGTTTGATGCGGTAAACGATAAAGAATATAAGTAGGGCGGTTTATGATGAAAAAATTATTGGCATTATTTTTAGCGGTATTGCTTTCGCAAAATTTTATATTTGCGGCAGCAGTGCATAATGAGGGTAAAAACATGACAAGAACAGATATTTGTAAAGAGAATTACAAAACATTATTTAAAGGAGAAGCGTTAACTCCGACGGGCGATGATCCCGAGATGATGGCGATTTTGCAAAAATACATTTTCGGTGAAGTTTTTACGGTAGGAGATTTGGATATTAAAACAAGAGAAATGATAACGGTAACTTCTCTTGCTGTTCAGCAGACCCTACCGCAGTTGAAAGCTCATATTAACGGGGCATTAAATGCAGGGGCAACTCCGATTGAATTAAGAGAAGCAATTTACCAGCTTGCTCCTTTTATCGGGTTCCCGAAAACCTTGAATGCTTTGGGGGTTCTAAATGAAGTTTTTAAAGAAAGAGGAATTGAAACACCTCTTAAATCAACTGTAACCGTTAAAGAAGAAGAACGTTATGAAAAAGGTTTAGCAATACAAAATCCTTTATACGGGGACGAAATAAAACAGGCAATGAAAGGACTTCCCGCAAATATGGGAGCAGATGTTGCAAGGTTTTTAACAGAAGTCTGCTTTGGCGATTTTTATACAAGAGAGGGACTTGATGTTAAAACCAGAGAATTATTGTTTATTTCCGCACTTGTTACAATAGGTAATACCGTAACTTTAAAAAGCCATATTAAAGGGAATTTAAAAGCCGGAAACTCAAAAGAAACCATAACCGCTGCAATAATTCAATGCCTGCCTTATGTAGGATTTCCAAATACTCTGGCAGCACTCAAAACTATGAAGGAAGTTTTAAATGAAAAAAAGGAGGGCT
>CALVEX010000072.1 GCA_944326655.1 Candidatus Gastranaerophilales bacterium
CCTGTGAATTATTTGTCTGGTCAACAAACTTGGTGTTGATTAAACGCCAGACATTGTCATATAAATCAACCGGACTGTAAGCAAATACATTATCCCTGATTACCCAGCCTGACAGGAATAAAAACGCTCCGAAAAATATAATGCTTTTTTTCATAATGTTTCTCATTCTTAAACTGTTTCCTCCAAATACTTCTAACCTTTTGTTGCACAACTTATTTATTAAGATGTAATTTTTCAAAAAAAGTTTCCGAAAAATTTTGTTTAAAAGTATTTTTAATAATATAATAACATAATTCTTTAAAAATGCTACATTATGAGTAAAAAAACTTATTTTTTTTCGTTGTTTAAAAGCAGGTATGTGAGTAAATCAAGCCTTGAGAAAGCTTCTGTGTAGCTTTCAAGTGTAACATCAAGCGAATTTTTAATACTTTCACGTGTTACCTCAATAGAGGTAAGCATTTCTTTTTGTAAATTGTTTTCCATAAGTTCATCCTTTACTTTTTATTACAAATTTTATTATACACATAATTTAAAAAAAATCAAGAAAAAATGGAAATAAAATTAAAAATAAGCAAAATTAAATGTCAATATGGCTGATTTTCAGAAGTGTCAATATGGTTGATAATAAATGACATGGATAATGAATATCTGAAAAAATTTGCACAGCATTTGAAAAAAATCAGAAAAGAGAAAAATATAAAACAGGATGATTTTCTTGATGTTGAAGGGATTTCCCGTTCAACCATAGCTATGGTAGAAACAGCAAAAACAGATATAACTCTTTCCAAATTGAAAATTATTGCAGATGTTTTAGGGGTGAATTTAAAGGAATTGCTTGATTTTGATTAGTCAAATGTGATTACTGCAATTTCGGGCGGACAGTTAAATCTTATCGGAAGAATACTTGTCCCGAGTCCTTTTGTTGTGTAAATTTTTTTTCCGTTATCATTAAGAAATCCGTTTGCGTATTTGTCTCTGTATGCGGAAGGTGTTACCAGTGCTCTGTGGAGCCTGACCTGCCCGCCATGAAGATGTCCGGCAAGGGTTAGGCTGACACTATATGGTACATCAGACATAATATCAGGGTTGTGCGTAAGAAGAATTACAGGTTTTTCTGTACCATTTAGGGCTTTTTTGATGTCGGGTGTACCGGTTTGCAAATCGTCAACTCCCGCAATGCAGAATTTATCAAAACATTTGCTGCTGTTGAAAAGGATATTAATTTTATTTTTTTTAAGTTCTGTTATAATTTCTTCTTTTCCCTGCCAGCCGTCGTGGTTGCCGATTACTGCAAATACTCCGTATTTTGCCTTCAGATTGCCAAATTCTGCGGCAATTTTATCAATTGTCATTGATGAGCCTTTTTTATGACCGCTTACATAATCACCGCCGAGAAGTACTATATCAGGGTTTTGTTTATTTATCGCTTTTATTGTACGTTTTAATCTGTACATTTCATAAGGTTTTATGTGAAAATCGCTTGCAAAGACTACTTTCAAGTCCTTAAGTTCCGGTGCTTGTACAGTAATACGTTTAACTGTAAGTATATTTGGCTCAACAAAAACCGACCAGACAAATATAATAATTAATAGTAAAATAAAAATTTTCATTAGTTTCATTATACACCATATAAAAAAAATAGCTGAAAGTATATTTTTAAATAAATACGAATTATTATTAAAAATTTTAGTAACAATTTATATTGTGTTGGGAATTTGTATATTACGGCATAATAATATTTTTTAGTTTATCTTTCATATAATCACAAAATGCAGTATATTCATTATTATAATTTTTATATCTGTTAATGATAAATTCAATAGCCCTGCTGTCGTCAATTTGTATGTCATAAGGGATTTGAATAACATTATCAACATCTACACGCTTGTTTGTTAAAAGAATAAGCTTAAAAGGTTTTGTCCCGCGTTTTGATTTTAAAATATCTTTAAAAAAGTCCGAAAAATCGTTTTCAATCAGGTGGATTGTCCTTTTTATATCTGTTGAAAAATATAAATCAAAAGGGCAGGATTTTTCTCCGTAAAACCGCCAGGGTTTTAACCCCGCGGCCACAACTAACGCTATTGATAAACAACTGCTTCCTAAAGAAACAATATGATAGTTTAAATTTTTAAAGCGTCTGTAATCCTCTAAAGAAAACCAGAATAAAAACTCTCGAATAAGTTTTCTGTTTTTCGAAGGGATTATCCAGAAAGTGAGGAGTTTACAGATAATCATTTTTAGTTTGAATGGGTTGACCATTGTTGTCTCCAATCAATTAATAAGTTCGCACATATGAACTATCCCATAAAGAAGTTTTATTATCATTAAAAAGTTCATAAGTATGAAGTAATATTAAAATGACTGATGAAAATTTTAAAAAAATAATTTGCAATAGAATAAAGACTCTACGAAAAGAGCATAATCTCAAACTTGAACAATTAGCCTATCAAAGTGGTATTTCAAAAGGCGGGCTTAGTGAAATTGAAAGAAGTATGAAAGAACCCAGAGTTTTTACCATTTTGAGAATTTGTAGCGGGCTTGGTATTACTATGAAAGAATTTTTCGACTTTCAGGAAATCAATGATTTTACTGATTCATTATAAAGATAAGTAGGTTGGGCTTACCTGAACAGTCCCCCCCCCTAAAAACGTAATCAGTCAGTAGGACAGATTTCGCATATAATAAAAAAA
>CALVEX010000073.1 GCA_944326655.1 Candidatus Gastranaerophilales bacterium
CTTGATGGGATAATATATAAAATGACACTGCCGCTATTCAAGCGGCAGCGATATAATAAAGTGTGTATTATTTAGATGAGTTAAATTATGCCTGTGTATTTACTTGTTTTTCTACAGGTTCAGAAGCTTTTTTGCCTCCGCAGCAAAGCAATGTGCCCAGTCCTAATACCGCAGCTCCGATTGCGCCGTCTATCACGGCATATTTACCCTGAATACTTTTTGCAGCTTTTTTAATTGCCGCTCCAACACCGTCTTCACAATTTACAAACTGTTTTTTGCCGCTGTCCCAAAACATTTCAAAAGTATATTTTGCAGCTTTTCTATTTACTTCAGCAGTTTCTTTTTTTATTGAGTTTTTGATTTCATCAACGTTTTTGCCAGCGTATTCAGTATCAAATATTTCCGACAAAAATGCTCTTAATTCATCATGATTTGTGACGGCATCCAATTTTGCAATTTGCTCTGTAGACAATCCATTTATTTCATTTAGATCAAGCAATGTATTAGAGAACTTTAATGTATTTTTTGCCGTATCAATATCAACATTTTTATATTGTTCTAAGTTAAAATCTAAATAAACTTTTTTCATATCTTCAACGGATGAAGCATTCATTAAACTTTCCTGAAATTTATTTACCTCTTTTTCCGCAGCTTCTGTAATTGTTCTTAACTCCGGATCCATAACAGATTTTAGGTTTTCATTCATTTTTTTAATAAAACTATCTGTCGGGGCTCCGTCTTTCAAAAACGGTTTTGTTAAATAGCCCGTTGCAACACCGGCACCGGCGCCGAGCAAAGCCGCTCCTGAGGCATAAAGACCGGCATTGCTGCTTGAGTTGTTTACACTTTCTACTGACATATTGTTTCCTTTCTTTAAAATTGTTACCTACGGTTATTTAAAGTACAGTATGTCAAAAAAGTTGCTACACGCGCAATTCATCCTATCCTATCCTATCCTATAAGGCATTATACTTGAGTTTCAGCCGTTTTAAAATTCATTTTTACATTTCGTTACATTTAAAATTAATGTATTTCACGAGAATTTAAAAAAGAGGTTGAAAGCCAATGGAGCAAAGCTGTTTCGCTTAATTATAAAATATTGTAAATTTTGTATATACTCCCTCTTGCCAAAAATTTCTTTTCGGTTAAAAATACATGACGGGAAGGAACAAGAAATATGTTAGTAGGAAAATTAACTTACGATGCAATAAAGCAGCGACAGAAACCTAAAGGAGAATTATCTCCAAAACATGTTCCCCTTTCCTCAGAGTTCATGTTTGTAAATAACAATTTAAACGAGAGACCTTTAAAAAATAAACATCAGGATTTATCTTTTAAAGGTCTTTCTTTTAGCGGAAATAATAAAGAGAAGAAAAAAACATCATCTCTTACACCTACTCTTGCAATGTTCGGAACTATTGCGGCAATAGGACTCGCACTAAGGCTTGCTCCGTCATATACAAAAGCCGGAAATGCCCACAGCATACAGGAATTTAAAAAATTTGCCCAAAAATACATGGGGGTAACCAAAACAGTAAACGGCAAAGAAGTAACAACATCTATCGGAGAAGAACTTTTAGAACATCTTAGTAAATCAGAATTAGCTAAAAAAATGATTACTATTGATGGTGATAAAATCAGTTTTAGGAAAAAGACAATCTCGCAGCTTATATGGGACGGCCTTATGTATCCTTTCAAAGTTCTTCCTGGAGATATCTTAAACGGAACAGTTAAAGTTCTCGGAAAAATTAAGCCGTTTAAACAATGGTCAATAAATACTTTAAATAAACCGTTTTTCAAAAAAATCAGACAACGTTCAAAAATTGATGCACAGGTAAATTCTCTGCGCGGACTTTTTGAAACGGCAGAAAATCTCAAAGGTAAACCGGACAATGAAATTGCCTCATCAATTTTCCAGCGTTCGGTAAAAATGTTTGATCCGAAAACTGGGAATTATGACACAAAACATGAAAGATCTTTAAACAGAATTGTGTCCGGAATTCCTCCGGCAATATTCCTTGCAAACGATGCTTATAACTTGTCGCGTATGATGGATGACGATGATAAGGCCGCAAAACACGAACAAAAAGTAAGGTTTAACCAGGAAGTCGCAAGAATAGGTTTTAATGCTTATATTACCCTTGTAACTTTAGGTGCATTAAACAAAATGATAAACAATTCCAAAATGGGAATTATGTTGATGACAGCCATCACTACACTTACGACAGAGGCTGTTTCCCGTCTGATTAACGGAAAGCATATTACAAGATTAACTCCTGAAGAAGCACGCGCGGAAAATAAACGCAACAATGCTCCGGAAGCGGAAATTAAACCGGATCTAAGTTTCAAAGCATCCGCCAATAAAACTAAAGAAGAAGAAAAAACTCAAAAACCTTTACTCTCTTTTAATACACTTTTGAAAGCACTCGGAGTAATTATCGGAGGCGGATTTGCCATAAAAGGTTTAAGGTCAATAAAAGCAGTTGATAAGGCCTGGCTTGATTTCTCCGGGTTCTTTAAAAACGCTTACAAAAAAGCAACAGAAATAAAAGATTACAAAATTTCAAAAGAACAATTTAACAATATTACAAAAGTATTAGACGAGAACGGTTTCACAAAACTTGCATCCCAGTACAGGGAAATAGCCGCAAAATCAACAAACCCCGACGGAACAATCAGCCTCGGCACTAAAGAAAGAAAAGCCGCCAAAAACGCAATTGATTTTGTACTTGCGCCGTTCAGATTTATATGGAAATACGGATCAATGCCTTATAAGGCAGTCAACGATGTATTTAACTCTATATTCTCTAAAAAAGCCCCAAAAGCCTCCAAAAAAGTTTCAGATATTTCAGCTTTAGCCAAGAGTGTGGAAAACATTGGACGTGAAGCCGAAAAGTATTCTAAAGGAAAAATATCTCAAAAAGCATTTAAAGATTATGTAAGCGACAATATTTTAAAAGCTTTTAATGTTGATACAATGTCAAATGTTTCCAACAGCGAACTTTCAAACCTTGCCAAAACAGCCGCAACAGCCGCAACATTATGGTTCCTGATGACTGATAACTATAATATGGTAATGCTTAAATCAAACGGTAACGATGTAGAAGGTGCAAAAACCAAGTTCAATGAAAGATTTGTACAGGAAATGTCAAGGTTGTTCTATCAAACTCTTTTAATCGACCTGTTTAACAGCACATTCAGCAGACAGTATAACGGGTCTCTGTTTGGAATGAGCTGGATTACGGCAACAAATACAACTCTCGGGGAATGGCTGACAAGGGCTTCTGTCGGTGTTCCGATAGGTACACATTCCAGAGATGAACTTATTGAACTTGAAAATGAGCAAAACAGTGCAACAGGCCTCAAAAAAGCTTACTTTGACTTTATGAAACGTCTGACGGGTAAAAGACCCATAAAGACTTATGAAGTAGATAAAAAGGAACAATTCGGAGCAGCAATTGAGGCAGAAGAAGTAAACCCGCCGGCTCAGGAAATCAATTTTACTAACAGCAGTATTTTAAGCAAAATGGTTAAAGGATAAAACTGTTTTTCTTTTAAATCATTTATCATAAAATTAATCAAAACCCATCCAAACCTTCCCTATTAAGGGAAGGCTCAATTTTCCCCACCATAATCAGGGAGGGGCTAGGGGTGGGTAACGATTTTTTATTTTTTCAGTGCTAAATTAAAATTGTCTGCGCAGAAGTGTTATAACCGGTTTGATTTATTTCCTTGTTCTGCCAGATGAAAAAGCCCACGGCAAGAGCTGCAACAATAAAAATTACAACCAGAATTTTTGTCAATATTGCAAATATTTTGCCGATTATAAATAAAGCTATAATAATACCTAATCCGATTAAAAGAACTGTAAAATCCATTTTTTATCTCACCTTGTTTTCTTCGCCTTTAATAAGTCTTTGAATATTTGAGCGATGTAAATAAATTATATACAAAGCCCCGAGTGCGCAATACCAGATGTATGCGGCAGGAGCCTTAAATGCCCACATTATGAATGGAGAAAGCGCCAGTGCAATAATTGAACCGACTGAAACATATCTTGTAAAAAACGTTATTACAGCCCAAACAGCAGCAATAATTAAACCGACCTGCCAGTTTAGGGCAAGAATTGTTCCGACTCCGGATGCCACAGATTTTCCGCCGGTAAATTTGAGAAATATTGATTTACTGTGCCCCAAAATTACCGCAACTGCCGCTAAAACAGGAAGGAGCCCGATATCAGTAAATGTTTTTGCAAACAAAGCCGCCAATATAACAGGCAATGCACCTTTAAAAGCATCTAAAAGCAGGGTGATAAAAAACCATTTTTTGCCCATCACACGCTTAACATTTGTTGCACCGGTTGAGCCTGAGCCGATTGTTCTTATGTCTTCGCCGGTAAAAACTTTTACAATAATATATCCGGTCGGAATTGAGCCTATAATATAGGCACTTATAACTACAGCCAGTATTTCCAATATTTTTTCCATAATCTCTCCTGTGGACGGTTTTAAATTCATTCCGTTTTTGTCATCCTGAATTTATTTCAGGCTCTGATAAAGCTTTTGAACCAACTTCAGAATGACCCGAATGATACTTTCAAATTTCACCCAAAATTATATCAGGGATATTGTAATAATTCAAGAATTATTATAATATAAGATTAATGAAAAAGATTTTGTCTCTCTTTATATGTTTTCAAATACTTTCACTGCCGGTTTTGGCAGAATATGATTTCAGCGATGAGGCTCAGGCGGAATTTGACAGAAACAGATTTCAGCCCGTTCAATCCGCCCCTGTAGAAAACAATTTTTACAAAAAAAGAGAACACAACGAAAGGACAAATTACACCTCTCCCATTGTTCAGGAAGAAGTTTTAAACAACACGTACACGCCTCAGCCGCAGCCGCTTTTGGGGAATGTTGTTTATGTTCCGGCCGGAACAACTTTCAACATAACTTTTGACTCGGGAATAAATTCGGGAAGCCTTGAAAAAAATGACAGACTTACGGCGGTACTCTCCGAAAATTTGACTTACAACGGAGTATTAATCGCTCCGGCAGGCAGCCTTGTCTACGGAACGGCAACAGATGCCCAGAATGCAGGTTATGCATATGGAAGCGGAGCTTTGGAATTTAGTTTCAACGAAATTTTAACCCCGGACGGCAGTCTTATAAAAATATCAACCGAAAAAATATACCTGGAAGAAAAAAGCGAACGTGCTAAAAAAATGACAAGAGATGTGGTAATAGGAGCTTTAGGAACGATGTTAATCGGAGCCGCTTTCACGGCTCTGAGCGGAAGCGACAACTGGGGCAGGAATATGGCGATTTATGGCGGAATTGGAGCTTTAGGCGGAGGAATAAGAGGTGCAATGCAGCGGGGCAATGACGTAAACATACCCGACGGCACAACCTTTGAACTCAGATTGACCGAACCTTTAAATGCCGCACCGTATAAAATCACTCCTTCAGCAGGCTCTGAATTACATTATATACAATAACAAGCTTTTCGCTGTCATTATTTAGGGAATTTAATTTTTCATCAATTTCCTGACGTAAATCTTCTTCCACTTTCAAATGATTTGTCGCAAACAATTCTTCAAGCGTCGTATCCAACGCAGACACTAATTTGTCAATTGTTTCTGCCGAAGCAAAATTTTCACCCGTTTCAATACCGCTCATTGCGCACTGGGACAAATCCACGGCTTCTGCAAGTTCTTCCTGTGTCAGACCGCGGTTTAAGCGCATCCTTTTAATTTTTTTACCAAATTCCTGCTTTACGCCCATTACAAATATTACTTATTAAACTTTCAAATTTAGTACTTTAAAGTATTGTACATTAAGTTTTGTAAATTCATAATGCATTGTAAATTCTATATTTGGTTAATTTATACTTAAAATTTCATAAATTTTAGCAATTTTATTATTCTGCATGTTTTTATAAAAGAGTAAGGGAAAATCAGTTTTCAAAAATTAATTTTTGTAAATTCATTAGCAAAAAAAATTTTTCATGTTTTATATCATTACGTATCATTTAGTAGAAAAATTACATAACATAACGGTAAAAGTTAAAGGAGAAAATTATTATGACGCTAGGAAAAATTATTAGCAATGTTATCAGGTTTATTCCAAAAACAGAAGGCGCAGCCGGACGGGTTACTCTTGGACGCACACAGTTAGAAGCCCTCGGCAAACAAGAAAAAGAGGCAGGCGAACTTATTCAAAAAGTATTAAGCGGTCTGAAAGATCCCAAACTTGATATAGCATACAAAGCAAAATCAAACTATGCAATAGCAGGTATTAGATTAAGGGACGGCAAGCAAGTTGTCGGTCAGAGCGCCGTTTCATTAACTAATCCAGGCTCATCAAACAGTGTAATAAAATTCCATAATTCAAATCCGCATGGAATGTCAAGAGGTTTTATAGACGGCGGCAAAGCAGCAGACACATCCAATATGGCAGTAAGTTCATCCCGCAGAAACGGAATGGTTCAGGGGAACATTGAAATCGGAGAGGCCGCAGCATTACACTATCGCGGTAACGAACAAGGCCAAATAGAAATGCTTAGAAATCTTGGATTTGATGATGTGGCAGATGTTTACACAACATTTAATAATCAATTTCAAAAAGGCGCAGACGATGTTATGGCTTATATAAGAAATATCCTCAGAGGAGGCAGTTCTTCAGAAGCAGCAAACAAAGTAATAAAGTTAGCAGAAGTTCCATCATTTGATAAAAAGATGGGTGAATTTTATTTCTCTGGCGATATGCCTACTAAGAAACAAAAAATAATACGTTTTGATTAATAATATAAATTTGAATTTAACAATTCAAAGTCAAAAGACACTCTCAAAATTTAGGATGAGAGTGTCTTTTTTTGCTTTACTACAGAACTCGGCAGCAGAAAAAGTGGACAGGAGCGTAAAACAAAAAAATAAGGGCTTATATACCTTCACTTTTTCCCGAATATATGGTATATTATTTTTAAGATTATAAGGTGGGAATAATGAAGTTAAACAAAAGGTTAGTCACATTAGGTTTAATAATTCTTGTACTTTCGGTAGCTTTAAAATTTGTATGGGCGGGGTTAAAGCAGATTAAAGTGGACGAATTCCATCCTGCTGCCGTAATCTTTTTAATAGATTCATCTGCATCAAATCAAAAACGGCTGCCTGAGCAGAAAAAAACTTTAAGACAAATATGCAATCTTTTAGATCCGGAAGATCAGATAAAAATATTAAGAGTGTCAGAAGATGCTTATCTGATTTATGAGGGCTCGCCCATGAATGGCAGCACAATTACAAAATCAATGGATGCTTTTACACAATATGATGAAACCGATTACGGAACAGCCTATGGCGTCGGGCTTAAAAAAGCTTTTTCACACGCACTTACAATGAAAAAGAACGGATATGTTCCGGCTGTTGTCATAATAGGGGATCTTGAAAATGAAGGAGCTGTTGAAAAACAAATCAACTGGGATATTTTGCCAGAAAATGTGCAGAATGTAAAAAAATATGCACCGGATATCTCAATGATGTTTTTGGATGCACATCCTGAAAAACTTGATCTTGTAAAAGAAAAATTGACACCCGTTCTCGGCGAAAATCATCTGATAGTTTCTCCGGAACAAAATATTGATAAATCTATCAGAAGATTTCTTCATGCAATAGGAAGATAATAAATAATAAAAGAGGGGAATTAATGAGTATAATAATATCAACCTCACAAGGTGAAAAAGTATTTAACAAAGATGTAATAAATATTGGTACAAATCCCGGATGTGATGTGGTTATCAACCCGGGATACGATATTTTGCTTACACTCCAATACAACAACGCAGAAAATAAATGTGTAATAATGAACACATTTCAAAGTGACAAAGTTCTTTTTAAAGGGCAGCCCATAAAAAGGGTTGAAGTCAAAAATGTCTGCAAATTAATGTTCGCTGATTGTGATGAATTTGTAAGCGTCAAAATACTTGAAGAAACACAGCCTGTACATACAAAAACAATCACTTCCATAGGAAAAGAAGATTTTACGGAAGAAGA